>JAISQR010000124.1 GCA_031274035.1 Treponema sp.
TTCCCTTAAAATCTTTACCTTCTCTTCGGGTGTATACCTTTTCCTGCTGCCCATTTTCCCTCCAGGGGTTTTTAGTTTACACCTTATAAGCTCCCCTTTAAACCGGCAAGTTCAGCGTGGGCAGGGTGGTTTCGATGGATACCCTCTTCGTGTCGGTCCCCTCAAGAGTTATCCAGGTATCGCGTATGAGCCGCAGGTTCTCTATCCCCCGCCGGTACATTCCTGCCCGTTCCGGTATCGCTTCATCGGCCATCTGCTGATCGGCAAGCATGAGGGCTTGCGCCTGCTTCCGTTTCCGGGCGCTGTGTTTACCCCGGTTGAGGATGTCTTCCAGCAGTTCCCTCTCTGCCGAGGTCAAAGTTACCCGATATTTCTTGGTCATAGCTTTCCTCCCAACTTGGATACTATGACTGTTATTTTAGCATTTTTACTCACATATACAACACAGACAGGCTCCTAGCAGCCGCGGACACTTCGTGTCCGATTGCACTTGTGGATTTTTTGCATGTTTATGCAAAAAATCCCGATCAATGGGCATGCTTTGGGAGTTTGCAAATTTATACGATTTTTGGGCAAAGCCCCACAAACTCCTAGTCCATTAAGCCCTTTAATTCATTAAGATCGAGCATATTAGCCCGATACTGCTTGCAGAGTAATTCTTGGGGCAGAAGGTAATCGTATTTGCCGGTTAAAGGTATCTTTTCAGTATCTACCGGAAGGCCGCCGATGTCCGGCCTGCTGATTATTTCTGCTAGTTTTATTTTAAATGCCGGAATGTCAAGCGCGGAAGTTATCCTTAAACAGAATTCGTTTTCACGGTAAAGGTTTACCAGGCAAAGCGCGGTGCGGTTCTCATGTATATCAAGGATATGCAGCAGGGTCCGCATACCCCGGCTGCCGAGCCAGGGGAAAAAGAGAAAGCTGTACCGTTTGCCCCTTGAGGGATCCGTGCAATCCTGTACCGGCAAACCAAGGGCTGAAACAGACGCGGGGCGTTCAAGTGAAATAAAATTGTTTGCAAGAAGGCCGCTCCGCTGTGCAAGGGAACGCGCATCCGCAATTCTCTTCCGTGCGGAACCATTGAGGTAGGCATAATCTTCCCCTGACGCAAGAATCTCCTTCATACGGCGGACTATTTTTGTGTGTATGCCCGCGCCGCTGCCGCGCCAGACCCGGCTGCCGCCGCTTTCGGCGGGGCTTACGGCTATTTCCCTTTTTGTATAATCAATGCCGTCAACAACCCAGTAACGGCCGCTCAGGATTATACTGCTGCCTTCGGGCGGCAAAAAATTCACCCTGCCCAGCTCTCTTCCGTTTGCACTTACCCGGTATTCACTTTCATCGGGAAAAACTGAAAAAAAGGAATAGCGGCTGATTATCCGCTCGCCCCAGAGACCGGTGATAAGTCCCTTATCGGTTTTTTCTATTATATCGTTATTTAAAAGCGATAAGAGCAGCAGCTTAAAATCTTCCTGGGTAACATTTGTAAAGGGCGGCAGGGAAAGCACCTTACGGGCAAGGTCCGCCCCTGTATGTTCCCCCAGGGAACCGAGAATACTGAGAATTTGATGGCAGAGCAGGCTAAAAGGCAGGGGGCGCTTTTCTATTCCCTCAGTCCATTTTTCTTTGAGGTACAATTCTATCACCGCAATGGTTCTGAGCAGGGGCCAGGGCAGGCGCAGTTCAGGGGGGCGGATTTCGCCGGGATCTTCAAGGATAGTAAAGTACA
Source organism: Treponema sp. (assembly GCA_031274035.1). Lineage (GTDB taxonomy): Bacteria > Spirochaetota > Spirochaetia > Treponematales > Breznakiellaceae > JAISNI01. The sequence goes on from JAISQR010000124.1 coordinate 1,730, forward strand.
TTTCCGAGCGGCCGCTCCGCCTTCCCGAACGCCCCAGGCGCTGCACAAAACCGGCGGCGCTTAACGGCGGCCCTATCTGTATAATACGGTCAAGCTCGCCAATGTCAATGCCCAATTCTAAAGTCGCGGTTGCAGCGACAACAGCCGGGCCTTCATGTCTGCGCAGCCGCTCCTCGGTCTCCTCCCTCAGCGCCGTGGAAATACTTCCATGATGAATATGAAAAAGTTCTTCCTCGCCCTTCTCCCGCCCCATTTCCCTAAGGCGGCCTATGGTTTCTTCGGCATCAAGACGGCTATTGGTAAAGATAATACACTTTCCCGGAGGGTTCATATTTCTGCACTGGTTGTAGAGGGCGCGGTAAAAGAAACCGTCTCCGGGAGCAGCCGGATCCATTTTGTTAAAATAATCCAGGGCAAGCCGAACCTTTTTTCCGCCGCCGCTTTCTTCTACAAGAAGCGCCTTCCTGCACCGGCTTTTTCCCATTTGCCTATCCTGTCCCTCAGATGTCCCTCCGTGTGAGGCAAGCCAAACCAAAGCCTCCCTGTAATTGCCGAGTGTTGCCGAAAGCCCTATACGCCGCGGCGACGGGCCGGCTTCATCCTCTATACGTTTAATCTGACAGAGAATCTGATCCCCCCGCTCGCTTCCCATAAAGGCGTGAACCTCGTCAAGAATAATAAAAGCAAGATTACAGAAAAGGGGTTTTATCTTTTCGGAATGTTTTAGCAGGATAGCTTCAAGCGACTCAGGGGTGATCTCAAGTACACCTGCCGGATTCTCCAGCAGTTTCTTCTTGCGGTTATCATCAACATCGCCGTGCCAGCGCCACAGGGGAATTCCCAGACGGCCAAGAAGTCCGTCCAGCCGTTCCGCTTGATCGTTTATAAGCGCCTTGAGCGGACCGATATAGAGAACCTGTACCGACTGCACCTTGGCATCACCGGCCGTATCTCCGGTTTTCTGCTCTGCATCAAAGATCAGTTGGGAAAGAACAGGAAAGAAGGCCGCTTCGGTTTTACCCGAAGCCGTCCCTGCCGCAATCAGAATATGATCGTTACGGTCAAGGACGGCCTCTATTGCGGCCTCCTGCACCGAATGGAGGCTCTGCCATTTCTTTTCGTAAATATATTCACGTATTTCAGGCGCAAGACGGGAATAAGGATCCATAGATAAACGGTTCTAAACGTTCACCGTAAATGTTCCCGGCGGGTTGTGCTCCCGCACGTATTGATAAACGGTATCGAAATCGGGGACGCCGCCTGTGGCCCCGACTTTGGTAACGTTAAAGCTGGCCACGGCATTTGCGAAGCGGCCCGCGTTCTGAGGAGGCCAGCCGAGGAGGTGCGCGCAGAGAAAACCGCCGGTAAATGAATCGCCGGCGCCGGTAGTATCAACCGCCTTAAATTCGGTAAACGTAGGGATATTCCATTCGTTTTTAAAATCGGTAATATAACAGCCAAGGCTCCCGCGCTTAACTATAAGCAGTTTGATGCCGTAAACAGAAAGGGCGTCCCTGATACCGGCAAGATCGTCCCTGCCGGTAAGGTCTACCGCTTCCTGGTAACTGGGGAGGAAGATGTCGGTTTCCATCAGCATAGGGCCAAGCAGTTCACGCCAGTATGCGCCCATGCCTGCTTTACTGCCGGAAACATCCGCGGCGGTTATCTTGCCAAGGCTATGGCTCTTTTTAAAGAGCTCAACCGTACCGCCTTGGTCCATTTTACGCAGGGACATTGCGCTGCCCAAGTACACAAGATCAACTTCCCTGATAAGCTCCGGCGGGATATGTTCAATCGAAAATTCATTGTTGATAAGGCCGGGGGTAAGAAAATGCCGCTCGCCTTCCGGTTCTATGATGATATAGGAAACGCCGGTTCCAAGGCTGGGATGCCGCGCCGCGCCGCTGGTATCAACGCCAAGCGACGTAAGACGGTTTAGGATAAAATCGCCGTTCTGGTCATTGCCGACAAGCCCCGAGAAAAAAGCCTGCATCCCAAGTTTGCTCAGGGTGATAGATACATTTACCGCGTCGCCCCCGGTGGAATAAATAGGCTCTTCAATGGTAGCATGATCCAGATCGAACAGGTTCCGGGGAACCGGCCGCAGGGGAATATCGCAGACAACCAAACCTGCGCAAAGAATTTTCTTCATCTTTCTCTCCTTGGTAAGTATAGCATTAAACTTAACATACGGATACCTCACCTGTCCATGCTTTTAGAGGTTCCCGCTATTTTCCAGTCCTTCAGTCAGGATCATACTCCCTCTCCGGCAGCTTCGTCAATTCAAGTATAATGAATAACGGTTACAATTGTTAAGCCTTTTTAAGGAAAGGCTTAATATACCGATCCTAAGTACTTAAAATCCTTGAGATACTGTTGAGTAGAGGATTGGTGGACAAGGCTATTTTTCTGATCTTCTCCCAATTATCAATGACGTTTTTTTCTTTTTCAAATCGGGTGAGCATTTCTTTATCCAATAGTTCCATTTTTGATTTATTTAATCCGCTTAAATTTTTTCCTGTTTCTCTAAATATATCATCATCATCAATAGAAAAAATAAAAATAAGATATTCGCACAGCGGTCTGAAATTATTTTTTTCGCCGCTTTGTTTCAGTTTGTACTGCATACAGTTATCCAGAAACTTTCGACGGGATTTTTCTGTCATATTAAACAGAGCATAGATATCTTTTAAATCTTCCGCTTTGGTGCAAAATTCTGAAATGACCGGTTCAATCCATTCGATATACCTGATCTGTTCTTCCTCTCTTATGCCTTCCAAATTGTACTGTTCACCTCCGGAATAGTCGTTCAGTATATTTTTTCCCCTGTTAAAACCCTGAGATAGATATTTCTCAACAATAATGCCTGCCGCGAAAAGTTTAACCCTTTTCCCCAGTTTTTGTTTATTACTAAAAATATAATTAATAATATCTTTAAGTATTGCAAGTTCTTCATCAGACGGTTTGGCAAGAGCGATATTTTCGGTAATATGTTCAGAAAGTTCGTCGATAAAATCAGCGTGGAGTTTGTATTTTAAAATTAGATTCAATAAACCGCGCTTGGCCTGTTCAGCAGCCTCGGTATAGGATTTTGATAATTTATTGTAATAGCTCGAAAGTATTTTACCGGCATAGCCTATTCTATATGGTTCATATTTCATAACGATTCTTTCCAGGTGATCTTCAAAAACTTCTTTATATTTCTCTATATTGCTTTCAGCATTCAGTATTATATTAAAAAGATAGTAAACATGCCCATAAATTTTATTACTTAACAGATAATTAATAACAGCCGTCCTCTCTTCATTCCGGTATCTACTTGCGGTTTTATAATAATGACTCCATAATGTTTCAATATTGAGGCAATCGTTAGGATGATTAATTAACAAACTGTTTATATTAAACATCATTGATAAAAGATAGACGCATTTTACGCCGAAAGTATTTATAATATGGCGGATAATATCCCCGCTCATTTCAGGGTGAGATGTAAAAGTCGATTCCAGTATTGTGCGGATCAGTATTCCTGAATTGGAATCCGGTTTGAATATGGCGGATTCGACGCTGTTTTCCTTGACATATAGAAATATATGATAAATTATTATTTTAATTTTTTCAATACTAACATCGTCATATTGTAAGACCGACTTTAATTGATCCCTGTTCGAATCTTTTACGAATTCCGGTATAAGGTTATATCCATATTGGATACAGAGAGAATAGAAAACCCGAAAGGAATCTCCAAAATCGTGGATATTAAAATTCGGATTGGAAAAAATATTCAATATACGGCCTGTAATACAATCCCTGATACCGGTTCTTTCTTCATCCGAAAAATTTCTGTACTGTTTCAGGATAAGAGACAGGACATCCCTGAAATAGGCCAAGGGTAAATTTATAATAACCCGCATCTGCTTTAAAAGTTCTCTGGTAAAGCTCAGCAGCATGTCTTTTTTTGAATACTTCTCCGCAAAAGCGGAAGCCTTCTTAAATATTTCATGGCCGATTCCTTCAATACCGTCGCTTCGCAGCACATACAGTGAATATGCGTCAAAGTATTCAAGACCGGCTTCGGTATAACTATAGCCTTCGCCGAGGAATTGATGAAAAGCCTGCATAATATCGTAAGACATGGACATGGATAAATCCAAAAAATCGATAAAATCATTTTTTAAATTAAATTCGGTAGTTTTTCCATTAATAATATCAAAAACAAAGTGCTGTTCCGGATTGACCCTGCTATAGGAAGTTCCGTCCGGTACTACTCCGCATATCTGCGAATTCGATAGCGAAGGATTGTATTCGTATGTGGTAAAATTGATATTACATACATTTTTTAAAGGCAGGGTAAATTCAAGAGCGGCAATCCAGAAGATGATATTTTCTATCTTATCACAGATAACAACGCGTTTTTTCTCCGTATTGAAAGACAGAAGCGCATAAAACATATTTTTGTATATATCCATTCTGCCTTCATTATTGAGGAATTCTATAACCGAATTGACGCTTATTTTTGATCCCTTTGACAGAACAGGGACAGGAAGAAAGCCTGGCGGATCGGGATTGTTCACTTCGTCCTTATCCATAAAACCGCGGAGCATTTCACTTTCAAAAAATTCGCATGGATAATTCTGCAAGTAAGCAGCATTGAAAATGATCGAATGGCTTAAATAATTGCCGAATCTTCCCCCTGTAGGCATATAATCCCTGCCGATATAGGTATTAAGCGTAATTGCGTATGTACCGCTGTCAATTTTTCTGAAAGTAAAAGCCTGCGGCATGGTTTTTGCAATTTCTTCTGTCATAACAACGCCTGGCTGCAATGAGGGCGGCTGATACGTAAACAGGCTTCTAACATTGTCCGATTTGGAATATTTAAAACCTTTATCATACGAGAAAACCTGCTGCCCGTCGTTGAACCCGTCAATTCCCCGCTTGCAGGATGTATATATTATCTGATGTAACTTTATATCTGTTTCCATAATAGCTTCCTTTTATTCTGAGGGTGTACGTACAACCCTAAAGCCGACCGTATTGTACCTTTCCGCTGGTTCCCTTGCGCCGCGGAATGCTGAACGAAGGTTTCTGGACGGCTCTTCCCATGAACCGCCGCGGGCAACATATCTGGGGCCGCGCTGCGGCGGAGGGGGCGGCGGCGTGGGAGCAGGCTGATAAGCCGGATTTGGCGGATAATGCCTTTGCCCGCTTGCGGGAACTATATAGTATCCATAGGGAAGGTTTGGCCCGGTGTTTGCCTGATAATTTTTGTTGTATACATCAAAGCACCATTCCCTGACATTTCCGTGCATGTCGTAGATACCCCAGGCATTAGGCGAAAAAGATCGAACATCTTTTGGGCCAGCGCTGTTGTAGTTAGCCTGGGATGTCGAAATTGTATTTCCGGTGTTAAAGGCTGTTTCAGTACCGGCGCGGCAGGCAAATTCCCATTCCGCTTCCGTTGGCAGGCGGTATCCATTTGTATACATATTTAAAGTTACCTGTCTGCCGTTTACCGTATATGCTTTTTCAAGATTCTCCATGCCGCTTAGGTTATTGCAGAAATTAACCGCATCATACCATGTTACCCTTTCTACCGGCATATTTATACCTTTAAAATAACTTGGGTTGTTTCCCATAACCTTGATATATTCATTTTGCGTTACCTCAGTCTGCCCTATATAAAAACTATCAACGCCAACGCTATGCTGTATTTCATCATCCTCCCTTCCTGTTTCAGTAAAGGGGCTTCCCATAGTGTAGACTCCGGTTGGGATATAATTTAATTTCATACCAATCATGTTTACCAAAGAACCGCGAAACGAGAATGTTAAATTTGACTCGCTATTATTTTTTATGTCTATATTTTCTTGTTCATAAAAATAATCGTATTCTACTCTTACTGAATGTCCGCCCTGTTTTATTCTGTTTATTATTTTAGGAGCCTCCGGGGAGATTTCGCCGATTAATTCGCCGTCAAGGTAGATTGAACCCGCTTCCTGAACACTGACGATAAGGCTGCCTGTCGTAAGAATGCTATTTATAAAGAACGCCGCAACACCCAGGATTCCGCACAGGGCAAGGGCCGCCAGCAGCGCTTTTACAGCAGATTTCGGATTCCTGGGCTTTTTGGGCGGACGGTAAACCCCTTTATTATTAAAAACGCCGTTCTCTTTCATAAGAAAGAGGAATGGGTCTTCTATGCGGTGAGGGCGCGGGCGGTCAATGGTGCGGTCGTCCTTTGGATTGTTATGGAGGCCCAGCGCGGATACGGCGAAGTAGGCGTAATGAGAGTAGTTTACATTGAGTTCTGTAATAAACGAATTAGCGTCCCAATCTTTCAGCAGGCTCTGGATTTCATTATTGACAGTATTGCAGTCCGATAATACCAAAGAACGCGCGTCACAATGCGGGCTTTGCTCGGATATGGCTAAACCATGCGGTACGATGTTCTCTATAACATCGAATTTGGAAAAAACAACGGCAACAGGCGTTTTTATTTTATCGTTTGTTTTAATGTTTCTTTCGTAACGTATCAGCCTGGAAACCCTGTTTATTATTTCGCCGGGATTTGCCGCAAGCCGCCAGTCAACCGAAGAAGCCCGTGCAATGGTATTTTCATCAAGTTGGTTTGCCACCGCGGGAATTTGCAACGGATCGATAAGAAAGATTATCCCTGCGGATTTGCAGATATACCTATTTACGGTATTCATGGTATCTTCATCGTTCAGATCTTCACCTGCGGTATCAAAAAATACAAAGGTATAGGAGTCGATAGTTTCTTTAAAAAAAAGTTTACGGCTGACGTTAAGCGTAAAAATAAGCGGCCGGTATGCGCCGTTGTTGACATCGACCTGGGAGCTTCTGGTAAGATCCAGTTTCTGTAGATCGACATATAAACGCCGGGCAAAACTCTGCTGGTAACGCTGCATGGTATCGTCAAAGCCTACAAGCGATCCTCCGAATAGTTTTGGGGCAATTCTGTTTATCAACTCGTTGATGATGACGCCGACAAAATGGCTTTTGCCGGTATCGCGCGAACCTACAATCGAGATGATCATATCCCGCCCTATCAAGGTGCTTTCGGGCAGGGCGTTATGGCAGGAAGGGCATATTACCTTGTATGTGGATTTTCCGCACTGCGGACAAACAGCGTTTTTGGGTATACCAAAGGAATTATTTGAAGCAACCTTGAATGTTGTTTTGCCCTGTTTGGGCATATTAACGTTCCCGTTTTCGTATTTAGTCATCTCAATATCAGGAACATCCGGGCATTTGGTGTTTATACAGCGGAAATGTATTTCTGAGTATCCATGCTTTTCAAAACAATAGGGGCAGGTATAGTCTTTGCTAGCCATAAATGCTTTTTCCTCTTTTCATTATTCTCTTTCATAAGCCAAAGGAGCGGGTCCTCGGTACGGTGCGGGCGCGGACGGTCTATCGGGCACTCCCGCTGGTACTCCTCTTCTTTTTATATAATCTTCCATTCCCTGCTCCTTAGCTTACCTGGTCTTTCGAACCCGGCTTGAGCCGCAGTTGATTCCGTGCGTAATCCGTTTCATCTTTGAAAAAGGCTTTTATATGGGTATCGCGCGGCAGGTTTTTGGGAATAGAGAAGTTTACCTGAAAAGCGCCGTTTATCCGCCTGGCCGGTATCTCGTAGAAAAGGCTGGAAGATGCCTTAAACATGGGCGTCTTGCCGGTATCGGAGTATATTTCAATATCGGGCAGGGTAAAGGTGTAATTATCCGCGCTGAACTCAAGAAGCGCCTCCTTATCACCGAAGATTTTATTGGAAACGCGGATCGAATAGATTATGTTTTCCTTTGCGGCATTATCAAAGCGGTAATCGGACCCGCTTGAATAATCCTTTTCCGTTCCCGCAAAAAATTCGGCAAATACCGAGAAAAAATAATTCTTCTTTTCAAGCGGATCGACAATCAGTACGCCGTCGTGCTGGTATTGTTTAAAGGGAATAAATTTTCTTACCGCGCTTTTATCGCTTATATCCCCGGGAAAATGGTCAAAGCGGTGCAGTACAATAAACCCGTTTGCGTTTTTAGGCGGATCAATATAGATGTTGATCTTATTATTAACCGCCTTTATATCCCGTACTTTTACCGCGTTGCGCCTGCTTATGCGGCGTTTGGTTCCAACAACCGCGGTCCCTGACTTTATAACAACCGGGCATACAAATAAAATTTCTTCTTTGGCATACTGAAAAACCGCGCCGTCAAGATTTGCCGTAAGCAGGGGTAATTTTCTCATGCATTGTTCAAGTACATTAAGCGGAACCATATCGCCGGAATTAAAGCGCGGATCTTGCTCCGAACAGTAGAGTGTTACATTCTCTTTATTTGGATTAACCCATACCGCCTGGTAAGATTGATCGTTTTGCCGCGGCTTAATTTCAAAGTCTTCAACCGGCACGGGCGGGCTTGAAGGTATTCCCGACACTGAAAGGCCGGGTGTTGTTAGTTTTTTGCCGTTGACGGTATAGGCAAGCCGCACCCTGTACCGGTATTGCCGGTCGTTGGCAAGGCCGCTGTCGGTAAAGTTAGAAGGGGAATTGCATTGAAGCGCGTTTTCCTTGCCGCTATTGTCAATCTTAAATATCTCAACCGAAGAACCCTGGGGAATAGCATCCCATTCAAGCTGAAGCGAGGCATTGCCGCCGGTTACCGTTACATTGGCAATTTCAAAAAGGTTCAGCGCCGGATTTTTTGCCGGCAGAGGGTCGGAATAAACGCCGGCCCATTCCGCAAATACCGCATAGAAATAAGGGGTACATGAAAGAATGTTTTTGTCGCTAAACGTATACACGCTTACCCTTCCAAGCAATTCCCCATCCTGTATATTAAGCGGTATTGAATCTTTTTTTCTGACAATAGAATAAAAGATGCTGCTGTCCATTTGAGGGGAAGTCCAACTTAAAATATTTGTTCTTGTATTTCCATCACATACAATATTCAAATTTACCGGTTTCGGCGGAGGGTTTTTCGCGAGCAAGTCCCGAATACCCGGCAGGTCTTTACAGTATTCAAAGGCCTTTATGCAATTTTTGATAATGTCCGGTTTTGACGGGGCGGATTGAGCCTTGGCAAAAAAGGTTTTGGCCTGAGTAACGGCGGTATTAATTTCTTCTTCCAGATCGGTTCTGTTAAAGCCTGAATAGGATTTTTGAATGGATTCGTATTGTTTCTTTGCATCATAGTACCGTTTTTCCGCGGCCGATTTTTGCATAGCCTCAATAAGCGCGCCGGTATTATGTTTAAGCTCTTCCATGCGGGTATATAAGTCTTTAATTCTTTCATATCCGCTCCAGTGTTTTTCAGCTTCTTTAAGCTGCAATTCGGCAACGGTAAAATTCATGGTACTGATGGAATAATCCGCTTGCTCGCAGAAGGCTATGGCGCGGTCAAGGTTTTCAAATTTAAAACCGCACTTGCATACCTTGATATTTGAATCGTTTTCTATCCCGCACTTGGGGCACTTAATGACAAGGCTAAGGCCGCAATTCCGGCACTGCTTCCTTCCATCGCTTGTATCATTGATGGCGCCGCACCGCCGGCATATCTTTACGTCCTTATTTTTTGCCTTACCGCTGTTTTGAAGATTGTAGGGTATTTTTTCTATTTTACAGAAGGCAAGCAGCAATTCTTCCGCGCGTTTTTTGTCTTTGAACAGTTCCGTTAACTGTTCAATATATACATTGCCCTGGTCGGGGGTAAGCTCTCCAGTTGCCGATATCTTAGCTATTTCCTTTACTTCATCCAGTATTGTTTTACGTTTGCAGTATTCAAGGTACTCATCATAGTCAGCCTTTTTTTTATCCTCCTTAAAGGTAAGTTCGCAGTGGCCGCAAATTTTGGATCCGTTTCCGCTTATGGCGGTATGTTTTTTATCATAGCCGGTCTTCATTTCTTTGGCTTTTTGTAAAAGAGCCTCACGGGGGAGCTTGTCGGCGTCTTTTGTATTGGTATCTTTAAAGAGGAATTCGTAGAGATTTGCGGCGCTAAAGGAATCGAGGAGCGGTTTCATTCCATCAAAAACAGCCGTGTTTTGCGGTTTGTTTTTGTAGTATTTATCGTAAATACCCTGATAATCAACTGTTACCGCCGCGATTTTTAACCCCAGTTTTTTGATCCGCCGCTTTACCATCTCCTCCGTTACACCGGATTTTGCCATACTACCCGCAAATGTTTTTATTTCTTCTACAAGGATATCACGGTTTCTTCCCAGCATTTTTAGTTTTTGATCGATAGGCCCGTATATGCTGCTACAGGCTTCATGGATCATCTGTTTGCGCTTTTCAGGATCGGCCATATCATTGCGGATTTGAGGCAGCAGTTGATGATATCTGCGGTATTCAGGCCCGTGTTGAAAATCGTTGAATTTGCTTGACCAAGACTGCGCTTTCTCCTCAATCCGTTTATTGATTATGGCGGCATCTTCAACAGGATTGGGATCAAATTCAAGTTCCAGCACCAAATACCAGTTATCGGCCACGTAGTTCTCCCTTTATGACGCGCTTAATCCGGTGGATCCTGTGTTGATCGCCTGGGCTATCTTTGAGAATGAACCGCCCAGATCGGAAAGGTTGGTAAGCTCCGCAAACGCGTCCACCGACGCGATCTTTTTAAGAAAATTATAATCTGCGCCTCCAAACCCCAGCGCCATAACTTCAATCCCGTCCCTGTGGCAATTTTTGGCCGCTTTAACGGCTCTATCCTGGTAACTCCACATTCCATCGGTAAGCACCACGATATACCTGATTTGACTTTCCTTCTTTAAAAGGCCGCCCTTCAAAATAGAACGGGCAAGTGTAAAGGGTTCTGTATCGTTGCCCCTTCCAACACTGACATTCCAAATTCCGTCCACCGCCCGTTTTGCCTCATTAAAATCTTTGGTTGGTTTAACAATACAATTCTCTTGGTCCGCAAAGGGAATAATGCCAATCTTTGTATATTCGCGGTCCATCTCGTCTATGAATTTCTTCATGGCTTTTTGGGCTTCCTTGATAGGAGGGCCGTTCATGCTCCCCGATACATCAACGCAGAGCAGCACTTCAACGGAAGGCGGTTCCTGGACCGGCGCCTGATCCCTGGGGCAGCCGTCGGTCCAGATCATATCCTGGGGGATGGGTTCCGCCCGTACCGGCAGGGAACGGCCCGTTGCCTTTTGTACCGCGGAAACCTCAATTACACCGTTAACGGTGTAATGATACGAAACTTCAATTTCGGAAACGGCGGGGTCTGTGCGTTCAATGTTGGAAACTGTATATTTGTAGAGGATATTGTTATCCAGCGGGCGGCTTTCGTCTCCCTGTAGAACATAGACTTCAAGCTCGCTTGACCTGGTATTAAAATTGAATATTTTTGTCTTGGACGCGGGGATGGGGGTATTCTTCCTGATAATAGACTCGTTGATATACCGTTCCCTGTCAACGCTTTCGGCTATCATGCCGAGGGTATGGGCGCTGACATCCCGTACCTTTTTGGCGCCTTTTATGGCGACTACCGGCCCTGTATTCCCAGCGCTTGTGCCGGAAAGCGTAAGCGTACTCTGCCCTTTCCCTCCTATATTGGCTTTAATAGCCGCGCCCAGGGCTACCGCTTCGTCAACATTTACACCGCTTAAAGGTTCTTTTCCCGACATTTCCTTTATATATTTGCCTATCATACGCATCCTTGTTGAGCCTCCCACAAGGATGACGCCGTCAATGTTCTTCCAGGAAAATTTAATATCGGAAAGCAATCTTTCGGTAATGTCCCTCGTTGTTCCCAGCAAAAATTCGGAAATACCCTCAAAAAGTTCCCCGGTAATTTCGATGTTTCCCTTGATATTTTTATAATTGATGGGAACATTGATGCTGTCACGCAAGGTAAGCTGTTTTTTTACATTTTCCGCGGTTACAAGGAGCGAGGCAATCATAGAAGCATCCTCGGTAATATCGGCGCCGTACTTCTCTTTAAATTCGGCCGCAAGATGCCGCGCTATAGAGTCGTCCCAGTCTTTGCCCCCTAGTTCGTGGTTGCCGTCGCTTCCCAGTATGTTGATCTCTTCTTTATTAATACGGGCTACGGTAACATCAAAGGTGCCGCCGCCCAGATCGTAGATTAAAACGGTTTGCTCTTCCGCATTACCGGTTAATCCATAGGCCAACGCCGCGGCGGTAGGTTCATTGATTATCTCAAGCACGGTAAGGCCGGCCCGCTTACCGGCCTCGATGGTTGCCTGCCGTTCTTTCTCTGCAAAATAAGCCGGAACGGTGATAACCGCAGCGTCTATTTTCTGATGTATCTGCTGTTCCGCTTCGGCTTTCAATTTTTCAAGAAATATAGCGGAAAAATCAGTTGCCGTGTAGTTCTTACCGTATATAGATATCGAGAAAGAATCTTTACCCATGCTGCGTTTAAAAAAGGAAACGGTATTATCCTCTCCGGCAAGCTGCATGTCTTTGGCGTCTTCGCCGTAGAGAATAGTTCCATCGGATTTAAAGCACAGTACAGACGGTGTTATCGCTTTATCATAGCTGTTTTTTATAACAACCGGTTTTCCTGTTGCCTCGTCAATCATGGCAACCACGCTGAAGGTGGTGCCTAAATCAATTCCTGCCCTGATACCCATGATAATCCTTTACATTACAACAATTTGGCTTGAACGTTTCTTTGCCTCTTCAACCTCTTCCGTGGTCATAATACCTTTTGCGCGCATTTCCGCGGTAATCTCCCTGTTGCCGGTTAGATCTTTTCCATGTACTTTTAGCATACCTTCCTTATTAAGGGTAAAGGTAACATCAATGGGGGATCCGGCTGGAAGATTTGCGGGCAGGGGAAGAACAGCGGTGCCTATAATTAAATCGTGATCGATATCGTAGTATTCATTCATATCATCACTTTCATAAACCACCAGTTCAACCGTTTCCTGATCCGCTTCCTGCGTTCCAAAATGCCCGGTAACGCTGATGTCATCTCCGTCTATCCGTGTATTCTTGATTATAAGGTTATTGCATTTCTCGTCCTTATTACCAACCAAAACTTCCAGGGCATAACTTTTGGTCGTGGTAACGATTATCTTCCGTGTCTTCTGCGTCCTCACCGCACCGGCAAGGGTCTCTTTAAATGCGTTGACATTCTCCACCGGCGGGGGAGGGGCGTCTCCGCCGGTGTTTTTAGTGTTCTGCTCCCAGGTGAATATGCTTTTCTGCTTGTTTATATATACATCCACCGCATAGAGAGCCGCACCCTTTGCCACCGCTACATTAGGTTCAAGTATCTTGGGCTCCCTGCCGTACTTTTCTTTAAGTATTTTGGGTACCTGGGGCATTTTGGTGGAACCGCCTACCAGGATGATCTCGTCAATTTCTACCCCCTTGGTACGGGCAATTTCTATGGCCTTATCGGTAAGATCAATGGTTTTAGACAGCAAGGCGGCGCTTAATTCATCAAAGGTTACGCGGGAAAGCGGAATACGCTCACGGAGGCCGGCGGCGTCCAGCGTTATCGGGGTTTCTTCCCTGCCTGACAACTGTATCTTTGCATTTTCCACTTTAAGCCGCAGATCCGCCTGGGTAGATTCGTCAATATCGCCGTTATAACCGGTTTTGGAATTGAACTCGCCGATTATATAGCGCATCACGGTTTCGTCCCAGTCCTTGCCGCCCAGTTCATGATCCCCTTCGCAGCAGATAACCTCAATAACGTCGGAGCTGATCGCCATAACGGTAACATCAAAAGTACCGCCGCCCAGGTCATATACCAGGATATTTTTCTTGTTCTGTTCTTTGGTATATCCATAATAGATTGAGGCGGCAACCGGCTCGCTGATCACTTCCAGCACATTCAGCCCGGCTATGTCCCCGGCTTTTTTTGTCGCGTCCCGTTCCGCCGCGCCGAAGTAGGCAGGGCAGGTAATAACCACATCCTTGACTTCCTCGTTGATGAGCTTTGCCGCGTCTTCCGTCAGTTTTCGTAATATGTAGCTTGAAACTTCCTGGGGCGAAATATCCCTGCCATTGTAACTAACAGCAAAATCGCTTTTTCCCATCAGGCGCTTAACAAAGTCTACGGTCTGCTGCGGTTCCATAACCTTGGAATCTTTCGCAACCTGGCCGACCACAACATTTGTAGGGCTTGCGAAATTAACGACTGAAGGGGTTGTATTGGTTCCTTCAGAATTATCGATCACGGTAGCGCGGCCTGTTTCGTCAACATAGGCGATACATGAATAGGTAGTACCCAGGTCGATACCAAAAACAAATTTAGCCATTTTTTCCCTCCAGCTTTATAATTTAGGTTCCTCGTAGAGATATACCGCAATTTTCTCCGCAAAAATAATACGATTGTTGTAACTATAGCCGAATCCTAAAGATTCCACAACCTTTCCATGTAATTCTTTACTATCCGCGGCGATTTTTTTGACAATCCGCTGCCGTACCGGCGTATAAGTTTCCCCCGCGTTGCTGCGGTAGATTTCAACGTTATTCTTTTCAAGTATATCCTGCATTTCCAGGGCATAATTGGCAAATACCTTGTTGGGTATGGCCTGTTCGCCTTCCACCTTGCCCAGATACTCGGCGGATAGCCGTAAGATGCTTTCCCGCATGTCAATTATATCAAGCAGTATGGGACGCAGAAGCTGCGCATAGATATCTTCTTTGTATTTCTCAAGCTCGCTGTGCATACGATCTACAATTTTCTCTTCATGCTCCGCATAGCGTATCCGTTCCATAAAGAGATTGCTTAGTTGGTCCAACCGCTCTGTAATGGCTGTAAGCTGTTCATTGGCAGGATGGGAATTTTCCAGCAGGGTATCCGCCGCCCTGTGGATAGTATCTTCAGGCGGTGTTTCCCCTTTTTGCGCCGTAGAATTTTCTGCTTTTATATTGGAAACAGCCGCTTCTTCACCAGTTCCGGCAGCGTTGGCCGAGACCTCTTCTACAGCAGCAGTCTCGGCTATCCCATCTACCAGGGCAGCCGTAAGTTCTCCCCTATTATTTAAATCTGTTTCAGCCGGCAAAACAGGACATTCTTTTTTAATGGTAGATTCAAGAGAAGATGTCTCCGTTACAGGTACAACGGTATCAGATTTTTCCATAAATTACAATCTCCTTTATAAATGAGCCAATTTCAAAATTAAGGAAAGGGTAGAAAAAAAGAGAAACCTTATTTATGATGGGATTTAACAGAAACCAACCCAAAGGAGACTCTCGTTACGAAAAGCATAACAGAAACCATCGGGGGAGCGCAAGCGCTTCTGAACATAGCCTTTGACCTGCAAGGCTGCTTTGAAGAAGATCTGAGCAATGAATATAAAACCTTTCTCTTGATACTGCCGGTTACTGGAGAAGTACAACCGGTATAGGCAGCCCTATCAATATCAGTCCTGCGTAGTTACAAAAAAATTGATATATCCGCCGGCTATTTGCGGTAGAAGAAAGAGAATTAATCAGCTCGGCTTCAATCTCATTTGGCTCAAGGTTATATAAAACCAATCCCCTGGGTATGTTCGGCTGGTGCGGTTCTTACTATTGAAACTTGGAACTTGGGAAGATAAACCGAATTTATAATTACCCGGCGAACACCTTCGCTAAATTGATTACGCACCCCGGCAGCGCCGCAACTGGAACTTCATCGTTTTTGTCATATACGGCGGTAACATAGCGGCCTCCCTCCAGAATATGCACCTGCACGGTCTGTTTTTCAGGGTCCGCAATCCAGTATTCCCGCACCCCTGCTTCCTGGTATCAGGAATTTTACTTTTAACCACAAAGGTTATTATGATTGTGAAAAACACGAAAAAAAAACAACCGCCAAGGCGTCAGACCTGCGGTCTGCTCGATCCAGAGTTTCGCGGCGAAGAATGGAAGAAGAGCGGATTGCGGAAAAATATAGTAACTTTGAACTATCAGCGGTTTTACTTTTAACCGCGAAAAACACGAAATATACGAAAAGAAAAACAACCGCTAAGGACACGAAGGGAGGAAAGAAGCGTTCTGACAAAAACCTTTGTGCTCCTTGCGGTTAAATTTCTTCAAATTTGGATATTTTCGCGGT
>JAISQR010000125.1 GCA_031274035.1 Treponema sp.
AGAATTGGAGGGCAACCCTCTGGACTCCGTCCTTCCTTCGTGTTCGCGAACCATCGAACCGAAGGTTCGCGGTTCGATGTGTACTTAGCGGTTAAAATTCTTCAAATTTGGGTATTTTCGCGGTACTTGGAAGCAGTGCATTTTGCTTTTTCGTGTCTTTTCGCGCCTTTCGCGGTTGAATTTCTTAAAAGTAAAATTGCTGGTGCTTGCGGCGGGGTTGTTGATTAGCGCTCTATATGTGTAGTAGAATAATACTGACGTGAATCAGTATTTATGGAAACAACGCAACAGATAAACATTTCCCCAAATATCCCCTCGGACCAGGCCTGGCGCACGGCGGAAGGGGTGTATCTCTTTGGAATACGGCATCTTTCAGCAGCGGGCGCTTGGCATGTCCGGCGTTTTTTGGACCAGATCCGGCCTGAGATGGTCCTGATCGAAAGTCCTTCGGATACGGAAGCCCTTATACACGACCTTACCAGAGAAGGGGTTAAACCGCCCGTAGCTGTACTCTGCTACACGGCGGATGTACCGGTACATTCTATTGTGTACCCGCTGGCTTCCTACTCGCCTGAATATCAATGCCTGCTCTGGGCCAGGGAACACAAGAAGCCGGTACGGTTTATCGATCTTCCTTCGGATATAAAGACCCAACTCTACCGCCTTGAAGACGCTGTAAGGGTCAGGGAGATACGGGAACAGCAGGAAGCGGAAGCCTGTAAACAAGCCGCGGGAGAGGGTGCGGAAAAGCCGCAACTGCCGGACGAGCTTGCAAACCGTTTTGGCTTCCGGCGGTTTAACCAGGAACTATATGAAAAAGCCGCCGGGCTTGGTGGCGAAAACAGCTACGATGCCTACTGGGAACGTCTCTTCGAGCATAACCTTGAAACCGGCGCATACCTCCGTGCTGTTGCCCTCCATTCCGCGGAAATGCGCCGTATGACCGAAGCCTGGGAAAAGGAAGCGGAACCTCTGGAGGCATCGGTGAATGCCCTGCGCGAAGCCTATATGAAGCGCCGTATCCTGGAGGCAATTTCTGAGGGGTTTCCCCCCAATAAGATAGCCGCCGTCATGGGGGCCTACCACATAAGCGGCGTTATGCGTAATGAGGCTATGAACGACAGGGAACTGGGGGAATTGCCCCGTGCGGAAACACGTATGACCTTGATGCCTTATTCCTACTATCGTTTAAGCAGTTTTTCCGGTTACGGCGCGGGGAATTATGCTCCTTACTACTTCGAGCTGATGTACGAGGCAATGGAGCAGGGCAGACTTGAAAACCTCCCCGCGCGGTACATTACCCAGCTATCGCGCCTCTACCGGGAAAAGCAGGGGTACTCTTCTACAGCCTCGGCAATAGAAGCCGTGCGGCTTGCCAAGTCCTTGCAGTACCTCCACGGCGGTCTGCTCCCTACCCTAAGCGACCTTCACGACAGCGCTACAGCGGCAATGGCCGGCGGCCATATCCTTAGTATAGCCGAATCCTTTGCGGCCCTGGATGTAGGAACCCGCATTGGTTCCCTGCCTGAAGGGGTAAGCCAGACCCCTATCCAGGATGATATGAACCGCCTGCTTAAAAAATTCAAACTGGAAAAGTACAGAGTGCCGGTAGCCGAGACCTTGGAGCTTGATCTGCGGGAAAACCGCCGGGTGCAGAACGAGGAAGCGGCCTTTATCGGCCTGGAATGTTCGATATTTCTGAACAGGCTTTTTCTCCTCAATATAGGTTTTGCACAGCCGACAGGCAAGGGGCAGGATATGGCCACCTGGAAGGAGGTCTGGACCCTCTGCTGGACGCCGGAAGTTGAGATACGCATTGTAGAATCGGTGCTCTACGGCGATACGGTAGAGGCAGCCGCATCTTTTGTGATGAAAGAAAGGCTGGAAAAAGCCGCAGATGTGCTTGAGGTTGCCGAATTGGCCGGTATGTGCTACAGTTGCAGGCTTACTTCATCCATGCCCGATATTCTGAAGAAACTTCAGGCGCTGGCAAGCGAAAGCGAAAGTTTTACCGCGGCGGCAAGGGCGGGGCAGAAACTGAGCTTCCTTATCCAGAGCGGCAATATGCGCAAATTTGAAACTTCCGCCCTTGTACCTATCCTTCAGCAGCTTTTTCTCAAGGCGGCTCTTCTCCTCCACGGTTCGGCTTCCTGCAATTACGAGGCGGCCCGCGATCTTGCCGGCGACATGGCAATCCTCCATATAATAAGCCAGGAGCATGGCGAAACGGTCAACGATGAAATATGGCTGGCCCAACTCAAGCGCCTTGCCCGCGCGGATGACCGGAATCCGCTGCTTTCCGGCTTTGCCTTTTCTATTTTAATGGAACATAATGAAGCGGGCGAGGAAGAGATAGCCGCCGGTGTTTCGCGGCATCTTTCCGCAGGCAATACCCCCGAAGCCGGCGCAGCCTGGTTCGAGGGGCTTTCCCTCCGTAACCGGCAGATGCTCCTTTCGCGCATTATGCTCTGGCAGAATCTCGACGCATACCTTGCAAGTCTGAGCCCTGAAGACTTCAAGCGGGCGCTGGTCTGCCTGCGCCGGGCCTTTACCTTTTTCGACAGGCATGAAAAAAACGGCATCTGCGAGGTCCTTGCAGGGATATGGGGTGTGGATTCTGCGGGCGCCCAGGAAATACTACAGGACAGTTTAAGCGAAACCGAAGAAGCCGCCCTTGACGAGTTAAAAGATTTTGATCTAGGGGATTTTTAGAAGGGTTATCATGGGCAATATTGAAAATCAGCCTGATTCCGGCGCAGGAGCAGAGGCGCAGTTGCTGAACCGGCAGCTTAAACGCTGGCGGCTTATTCTGGGTAAAAGCTCGGAGGAAAAGCTGAATTCTTTGCAGAGCGGCGGACCCTCCCTGCTCAACAGTGAAGAAAACATTATGGACGAGGCGCTTGCCGCAATTTACGACCATACCGGCGAACCGGACGGTTCCTCCAAACGAGGCGCAGGACTGGGGCCTTCCTATCCGAACATTGCCAAATGGCTTGCCGACATACGGTCTTTTTTCCCTAACGACGTAGTCAGCGTGATCCAAAGCGACGCTATAGAGCGGAAAGGACTCAAGCAGCTTCTGTTGGAGCCGGAGGCCCTTGCCCAGGTTAAGCCGGATGTGAATATTGTAGGCGCGCTCCTGGCCTTGAAAGAGCAGATACCCAACAAATCCAAAGAACAGGCCCGCGCCCTTGTAAAAGCTCTGGTAGATGAAATTATGCGGCAGATTGAACACGATCTGCGGCGGGCGGTTGCCGGCGCTCTTAACCGGAAGCAACATTCGCCTATTCCGAGCCTGCCCAACACCGACTGGAAAAAAACAATCCGCAAAAACCTGAAGAATTACGATAGGGAGAAGAAACGCATTATCCCTGAAAAATTCTACTTTTTTGAAAACCGCCGCGTTAATAAAGAATGGCATATCATCCTGGACATGGATCAAAGCGGCTCTATGGCCGATAGTATCATCTATGCTTCGATAATGGGTTCAATATTCGCTACTATGCCCAGCCTGGATACCCGCATTGTCGCCTTCGATACCGAAGTTGCGGACCTTAGAGCCTGTCTAAAATCTCTTAATGAGAACGGCAATAAGCGCGATAACTACAATTTGCATGGAATTGTGGCGTTTACGCTCGCAGTTTTTCCACAATCTGCGCGCCTTGTCCAA
>JAISQR010000128.1 GCA_031274035.1 Treponema sp.
GCCATTGTTGACCCCGATCTTGCCTTAACCATGCCGCCAAAACTTACGGCCCATACCGGGATGGATGCCATTACCCATGCCATTGAAGCCTATGTTTCTACCCTGCATTGTGATTATACAGACCCATTGGCCCTCCACGCTATCAAAATGATAGGTGAGTATATTATCGCATCTTATAAGGGGGACGCCGCCGCGCGGGCCAAAATGCACAACGCGCAATGCCTCGCGGGAATGGCCTTTACCAACGCCCTGCTGGGGATCGTTCATTCCATGGCCCATAAAACCGGGGCGGCCTATTCCGGCGGCCATATCGTACACGGCGCCGCCAATGCCATGTACCTTCCCAAGGTGATTAAATACAACGCCAAAGAAAAAGCCGCCGCGGATCGCTATGCCGAAATTGCCCGGTTTATATCCCTCCCGGCAAAAGACGCTGAGGAGGGGGTTGCCTCGCTTATCGCCCATATCAAAGCCCTCAATAAGGCGCTGGATATTCCCGGCGGTATTAAGGACTACGAAGGGGGCATCATCAACGAAAAGGAATTCCTTGATAAGCTGCCCAGGGTCGCGGAACTTGCCGTGGGGGATGCCTGTACCGGTTCAAACCCCCGGAAGATTACCCCGGCGGAAATGGAAAAGCTGCTGCGGGCTTGCTACTACGATACTGAGGTGGACTTCTGACGAATAAGAACCACAACGGACCGAAGGCCCGACCACACGGATTACACGGAAAAATGGGGAAAACTGAAAACATGCTGAATTTGTTTCAATCTTGTTCTCTTTTCTCTTTGTCCGTGCCGTCCGTGGTTAATTCTTTTTAGTAAGGAGTTTTGCCATATGGTTAAAATCATCGGTTTGAGCAGGCCGCAGGTCTGACGCCTTGGCGGTTGAAATTCTTTTCCTCAGATGTAACGTTTTAGTTGTTATATCCCCGGCGCCGTTGACCAACTTGTTTCAGCCGTTTATACTTTTTAACAACGAGAGCAACATGACGAGCGATGCGATAAGAAAACCGGCATACTTATGCGGACTACCGTCAATGGGAGCTTGAAGAAGGGGAGCGGTATGAGCTTATTGAAGGCACGGCCTATGCTATGCCGTCCCCCAATACCGCTTATCAGATAATAAGTGGGGAATTATTCAGGCAGATAGCCAACTTTCTTCATGGCAAGCCCTGTAAAGTAATTGCCGCGCCCTACGATGTCCGGCTTTTTTATCGGGAAGACGAACAGGATGATACGGTGGTTCAGCCCGATATTTCGGTTATCCGCGATGAAAAAAAACTGAGCGCCGAAGGCTGCCGGATATGGCGATAGAAATAATCTCACCCTCCAATACCAGCGGCGAGTATATCAGGAAATTCAACCTGTATCTTGAAGCCGGTGTCCGTGAGTATTGGATAGTCTCCCCCGAAGATAAAATTATACAGATAAATCATTTTGAAGAGGGCAAATATCTGAGCGTAATTCATAAAGCCGGTACGCTGCTGCCGGTCTCAATACTGGAAGGGCTTTCCATCTCCTTAAACGGTATATTCGGGCCTTTAATACCCCAGGCGGCCGTCCGCCCTACTGATACATGATGATATAAGGCCGGGGGTTGAGTTCGTAAACCTCTTTTGGGGTTAAAAGAGGTTTATCAAAGCCCGCGCCGGGGATATTGAAGTTATAGAAGAGCTTAAAACCCTTAATGGGAATATTTGCCGCCTTCGCGTTAAACGCATAGGATTCCCGCTTTAACGCAGGATGGCCTATGCCGTCGGCACAGTGGATAAGCCTGACTTTTTCAAAATTACTAACTATATTTTCGCGGTTTTTGATCATACTGTAATGGAACTGGTGGATGACAAGCATACGCTCACCGGGTATCTGCTGTTCAATAAGGTAATCTTCCATAATTTGCTGAACCTGGTTTATCTCCTCGCCGGTAACAGATCCGAATTCCTGCATAGGCTTGGTTGTCCGCCATTCGGGGTCAAGGGCCAAGTGGACATTGGGGTACTTGAGATAGGGCAGCATTTTTTTTAGGGCGTCTGCCGGATGATAACGGCCTATCTGATGATCCAAAAAAATGAGGATATCATTTTTAAGGGCGTAATCCAAGTATTCCTGCAAGACCGACTCTTTTAATATGCCGATTTCCCCCTTGGGCCAGACAGTGCCGTAGATAAGGTAAAATGCCTTAATCACCCCCTTGCCGCCGTTAACCGCCCTATACTCTTCCGCAAGATTGCTCAGGCGGACATTCAGATCTTCCATTGTATACCTGCCGAGTATACCCATCTTCTCTGAAAGCGGGTGTCCGTAGAAGGCCAATACATCGTTGTTCAGCAGCATAGAACGGCTTTCCATCAGTTTTTTTAGAAAGACACCCGCCTCTTCTTTCGCGGGGACATAGTAGGGCTTCGCCGCTTCCTGCGATTTTATCAACTCAAAGTAATCGTTAAAATAGATAGAAGGGAAAAATTTCGCTACACTTTCCCTATTTACCTCATTTCCATACGTTGCAGACAAAGATATTAAATTCTGGGATTCCGCAAAAACAGGCGGCGCCAAACCAAAGACAATCAACAACAAGAGGCCCCTACACCTCAAAATGAAAAAAAAACGACACATCATAGTTCCTTTATTATCGGTAAGAAAAAGGATTAACCTAACCATAAAACAGGATAATAACGCAAAATTTAGATTTAACTTCTTAAATAATTCACAGCAGTCTGTATCTCTTATTGAAAGAATTGCAGGGAACAGTTATAATTAAAGTAATTGTGTTTGTATAGAACTTATTATATTATGCAGGAACAGGGGGCGCTCATGAGCGAGAGTTTTGATTTTACTATCGAGGAATTGGGGAAGCGGAGTATCAAATCGCCGATAGCATGGTCAACGGTACAGGGCGATCTGATTGCAAATTATGTTACCGATGATCAATTTATACGTTATGAGACTACGGTAAAACTGGGGAGCCAGCCGCAGGTCAAGCGCGGTCAGGTTTTTGAGTGCGCCGGTCCGAGGGAGATGATCTATTTTATGCCGGCCCATGTCCACGCGGGGATTGTGAGTTGCGGAGGTCTCTGTCCGGGCATCAACGATGTAATCAGGGCGATAGTCCGCTGCCTCTGGTCGCGCTACGGCGTGAGCCGAATTTCGGGCATACGTTACGGGTATAAGGGCTTTCTTCCCGATTATCAATACGGTGTCATCAATCTGGATCCGGATGTAGTAGACGATATCCACAAGGTAGGCGGTACTTTCCTGGGAACCGCCCGGGGCGGCGGCCGCGAGGTAAGCCAGATCGTGGACGCTATGGAGCAGCTCAACCTTAACATGCTCTTTACCATAGGCGGGGACGGAACTCAGAGAGGTTCTCTGGATATAGCGGCGGAAATTGACCGCCGTAAGCTCAAGATAGCGATGATAGGGATACCCAAAACAGTTGACAATGACTTTTCCTTTATCCAGAAGTCTTTTGGTTTTGATACCGCGGTAACTAAGGCCGTAGAAGTAGTGGCGGCGGCCCATATGGAGGCTAATTCTCAGATTAACGGCATAGGACTGGTCAAGCTGATGGGCCGGGAATCGGGATTTATAGCCGCCCATACCGCGCTTGCCAGCCATGAGGTGAATTTTGTGCTTATTCCAGAGGTTCCCTTCAACCTGGAAGGTTATAACGGCTTTCTGCACCACCTTGAAGAGCGGCTGAAAAATCGGCATCATGCGGTAGTCGTCGTAGCGGAAGGGGCCATGCAGGACCTTCTTGTTGTCGATAAAAAGACAGACGCCGGAGGCAACCTCAAGATGGCGGATGTGGGCACCTATCTGCGGGATCGTATCCAGAAGCACTTTGACGAAATCAAGATGGAAATTAACCTCAAATATATAGATCCCAGCTACCAGATACGGTCGGCGCCCGCCGAACCCAGCGATTCTATATACTGCGAGCGCCTGGGTAACGCGGCGGTCCACGCGGCTATGGCAGGAAAGACCAAGATCATCATAGGACTTGTGAACAATGAGTTTGTCCACCTGCCTATGAAGGCGGTAGTTTCCCAGCGCAGCCATGTTAATCCTGAAAGCAGCCTTTGGCGGGATACCCTGGATGCAACGCACCAGCCGGTACTTATGGTGAACCAGTTCAATGATGTAAAGCCTATTTAAGAAGGAGGCGGCGATGATATACCTGGACCGGGGAGGGAAGGGCATAGATATTTCTGACGATGAGCTTGAAAGCCTGTTTTCTGATGCACTACAGCGGGCTTTGCGGATTAGAAAAGGTTCCGGGCCGGTACTTATCCTGCCGCCCGATCTAACCCGCTTTCATTCGCGGGCGGGTTTCCTTACGGATGTCGCATGCCGGGTACTAGGCGGCATTGATTTTGCCATTATGCCGGCATTGGGTACCCACATGGTGATGACCGGCGCTGAAATCCGCAGGATGTTCCCCGGCTCCCCGCCGGAAAAATTCTTTGTGCATGACTGGCGTAACGATGTCGCGGAGCTTGGCCGTTTGGAAGCCGATTGGGTAGAAAAAGTCTCGGAGGGAGCGGTCCGTTATGACTGGCCCGTTCAGGTGAATAAACGGCTGCTCAATGGGGGCTGCTCTCTTATTGTGTCTATAGGCCAGGTAGTACCGCACGAGGTTATCGGTATGGCTAATTACGCCAAGAATCTCTTTGTGGGTTGCGGCGGTAAAGAGGCCATAGACAAGAGCCACTTCCTGGGGGCGGCCTACGGTATGGAACGTATGATGGGCCGTGTTAATACACCGGTGCGCGCCCTCTTTGACGAGGGGCTCCGCCGTTTTGGGGATAAGCTGCCGCCTGTAATCTGGGCATTGACCGTGGTGGGCGTCCGCGGCGGGGAGGAAACCGCCGCGGACGGGAAGGCTGCCCCCTCAAGCCCCACCGCAGTGCGCGGTATCTTCTGCGGCGACGACCGGGAATGTTTTGAAAAGGCCGCAAATCTGGCAAGAGAAGTAAACGTTGATATTTTGGACGAGCCGATCAAAAAAGCCGTGGTGTATCTTGAACCGGAGGAATTCCGCACAACCTGGCTTGGGAACAAGGCGATCTACCGTACCCGTATGGCAATGGCTGACGGCGGCGAGCTCCTTATCCTGGCGCCGGGCCTGGAACGTTTCGGCGAAGATATGGGTGTGGATTCGCTTATCCGTAAATACGGCTACCGGCCCAGTAAAGTAATAAGGGAAATTGCCGGGAAGGAAAAGGACCTTGCCGAAAATTTGAGCGCCGCAAGCCATCTTATCCACGGTTCCAGCGAAGGCCGTTTTACCATACGCTACTGCCCTGGTCCCGGCCTTTCCCGCGCGGAAGTGGAGCCGGCCGGTTTTGAATGGGGCAGTTTGGACCAGGCCATGAGCCGTTATGACATAAAAAAACTGCGCCTGGGCTGGAATACCCATGCTGATGGTGAACGTTTCTTTTACGTTCCCAACCCCGCGTTGGGGTTATGGGCGGAACGGAAACGGTTTTTGGACGGGTAGCGCCGTGATTATTTAATATACACTATATAATATATTTTTTAGTTTATATAGTGTATAAAATTATCGACAACATTAAATAGGCGGCTGGGTAGTTACGAAAAAGTAAATGTAACGCGGCAATTTTACTTTTAAGAAATTCAACCGCGAAAGGCGCGAAAAGACACGAAAAAGGAAAGCATACTGCTTCCAAGTACCGCGAAAATACCCAAAATTGAAGAAATTTAACCACAAGGAGCACAAAGGCGCACAAAGGTTTTTGTCAGAACGCTTCTTTCCGCCCTTCGTGTCCTTAGCGGTTGTTTTTCTTTTCGTATATTTCGTTCATAAACCGGTGACAGACACCTTTGCGTTCCCCGTATATACGGAGTTGTCACCCGGAACCGTTGAACATCCAAAGGATACGGGCTTTATCGAACAGAATGGGTGGTACGGTATTGTTGGGGAGTACAATTATGGATCTTTTTAAAGAGGGTATAAAAATAGGTTGTATTGCTTATCCCTACGGCATTTGAAACGGCTGTCACTGGTTCATTGGTTTCCACAAGCATCTCGCATGCCTTTGCCAGGCGGTACTCATTTAAAAATTCGCTGTAAGAAGTCTGTTGGTACTTTTTGAACAGCCGGTTGAAATATGCGGGAGTAATATTGAACGCCTCCGCGGCGGTGTTTAGTGAAAAGGCGGGATCCCGGTACTTTTCGGCGGCAAGCCTGACGGCATCGCGGATAAGAGGCGGCAAGGGAACGGCGGTATTCCGGTTTGAGTCCTGAATAAGGGAAAGGCAGAATTCCGAAAGAAGTATCCGTGTTTTTTCCAGCGTTTCCGCTTTTTGCAGTTTCCCGTTCAGGCCGTGGAAGGCATCGGCTTTTACAGGAAGTTTTTGCATAATGCAGAAAGACAGAAGCTGCATGATCACCGTATTCAAATGCATCCTGGCGTATTCATAGGGGTTTTTCCCCAAGGCGCTGATAAAGCGGTTGACAGCCTCCCCGGTTTTCCGGGTGTCGCCGGAGGCAACCGCCCGGCAGAGTTCTTCACCGATCCGTACTGGAAAATCCGTCTCCGTCCGCTTGCCGGGCTGCCGTATAACTATGGTTTCCGCTCCTCTAAAGAAGCGTTCCTTAAGCAATTCTTCCGCTTCCTCAAAAGAATCGTTGATCGCGAAGATGCTGCTGACAATGGGCCCGAGGGCGGCGCTTATAGTTCGACCGTGGAATTTCCTCATTGTTTCGCCGGTTTCCCTAATCAAAAGGCTCAGGTTATCGGGAACCGCGCCGGTTTCAAGATGCAATACCAGGGCAATGTCGGTAGAGGAGAGAACCGCATGATCCACGGCCGCACAGGATCCGCCCAAAAGTTCCATGGCGGTTTTTATCAGCCGGTTCCGTTGGATTCCCTGTTCGCCGGAACCAAGGCTTTCAAAGCCGTCCCCGTCATCCCAGGAAACAACGCAAACCAGGTAATAGGGCTCCCTGAAGGCCGTGGCGATTACCCGCTTATTGATAACATCGTCATCAATGTACTGGTTTTTTAGCAAATCAAAAACAACGGTAGTCCGGACAAGGGTTTCGGACCTATCCGCGGTGGATCGAAGATAATCAATCTCCTGTTCAATATAGAGGTTCTCGTTATTCTTGCTATTTCTCCCAGGAGGATGGTAATTGAGGCGCTTGAGAATCTGCCGAACCGGCCTATACATTCTAAGGGCCAGGAGATAAGAGATAAACAATCCCGCGCAAAGGATAATGCCGGTTATCACCAGGGTAATGTTGCGAAAGAATACCAGTTCTACCGACATTTTTTTCCAAGGGATCATGTTTATAAAAATCCAGTCCAGGACACCGCTTCGGACATAGGAGATGTGCGTTTCGGTACTGTCTATATTCCTGACAAAGAACCCGAAATTATCATCCCCCCCATTATCTTTCAAATCCCTGCCGTCTGACCAGACCGGTTCAAGGTAGTCTTTATCCCGGTAATTCAGAAGCCGCCGGCTTCCATCGGGATGGGATATTACCCGGCCGTTACCGTGGAGTATCATAATGGTTTCCAGGTTTCCTTCGTCCATTTTCCTGATGAGCTGCTGGAAATAATCGCAGCTAATCCCGACCAGAAGCGCCCCCTTGTCATGTTCCAGGGAGAGGGGGGAATAGATTATCAGCGTTACGGTATTCCGTATTCCGTTATCCGTGTCAGTTAATCTCCCCTGTACCGCCAGAGGAATGGTGAGGCGGTAGGAATCCCGCCGGTAATAATAACCGGCCAGGCGTTTGAATTCTTCTTCCGACGAGGGGGAAAAATACCTGGTGCCGAATATTTCGTCAAGGCGTTCATTATAGACAGCCAGGTAATCAATGTAAGGATAGGATACCAGGGCATTTTGCAGTATCCTGTGGGCCTGATATTCAAGGAGGCGGTCCCGTTCTTTTTCAAACATCATTTTGGTAATGGTTATGTTCCCGTGCCCCAACTGGGTCGAAATGGCGATAATTTCGTCATACATCAGTTCCGTGGCGTTCTTTATCTTTTCCAGGGTTTGCCGGCTGCCGAGATTGATTTCCGTGGTGAGCGTCCGGGCAAAGAGGGTATATAGGAGGTAATTGCCGGTGTTTACGCCTATAAAAAGGAGGATGAAGAAACCGGCGAACATTCGTCTGAGGCCGCTATAGGATAAGTCCTGCCTGAACATTCCCTTATTTTATCATATCTCCGGATTTTTGTGTTGTTTTCACCGGAAAATAAAGTGAAAAGCAGAAAATTATAGTAGCGCGTTTTTTATAAGAACTGTAAATTGTTTATAATTCCGGTTGGATCGTAAAAAGGAAAGGCAGAGGTGAAGAATAAGAAACGGTATACTTTTTTTACGGATATAAAACGAAATCCTTTTTCGTATTTGTTGGTTCTTCCCGCGGCGGCGTATACCCTGATATTCGGGTACCTTACCCTGCCGTATATGCTCATGGCCTTCCAGAATTACCACTTTACAACCGGGCTTTTCCATTCCCCGTTTGTGGGCATTAAGAATTTCGAGTTTTTCTTCCGTTCAAACCGGGCTTCCCTAGTTACTTTTAATACTATTTATCTCAATTTCCTTTTCATTGTTACCGGAACTATCGCGGCGGTTATCCTGGCCCTGATGCTTAATGAAATCAGGCAAAAAAAATTTTTGAAGACAACCCAGTCCATGATGATCTTCCCTAATTTTCTTTCATGGATAATCGTAAGCTATATTGTTTTTGCCTTTCTTTCGACGGAATACGGGTGGCTTTACAGCATTATCCGCTTCTTCGGGGGGAAACCGGTCTCCATGTATTCGTCGGCCTCCTTTTGGCCCGGTATTCTGGTGGTGATCCGGCTTTGGAAAAGCGTGGGGATCAATTCGGTGATATATATGGCCGCCATTACCGGCATAGACGAAGGCCTTTATGAGGCCGCGAGGATAGACGGCGCGGGAAAACTTCAGGAGATACGCTACATTACCCTGCCGCTCCTGGTTCCGACGGTCTGTATCCTCACCCTTCTTGCCATCGGGAAAATTTTCTACGGCGATTTCCAGATGATCTATTCTTTGGTGAAGGATAACGGGATCCTCATGGCCACCACCGATGTTATTGATACCTTCGTGTTCCGTGCGCTGCGGCAGACCGGCGATCCCGCCGGCGCCATGGCGGTCGGTATTTATCAGGCTCTGGTCGGCTTTATTCTGGTCTACGGTTCAAACCGGATAGTAAAAAAAATGTTCCCCGGCGGGGCTATCTTTTGAGGAGGCGGTCTGTGAAACGTATCGGTCCCTGGGGCCTGCTTAATTATTTTTTGGCGGCGGTTCTTGCTTTGGCGTGTATCCTGCCCATGATTCTGGTTTTATCCATTTCCCTGAGTTCCGATCAGGCTATCAGGCAATACGGGTATCAGCTAATCCCAAAAGAGTTTTCACTGGAAGCCTACCGGCTTATTTTCCGGGGGAACTCCTCGGTATTTCAGGGTTACTTTATCAGCCTTTCGGTTACCTTTCTGGGTACCTTGCTGGCTACCCTCATCACTTCCATGGCCGCCTTTGCTCTGGTTAACAAAAATGTAAAGTACCGCAATTCTTTAGCTTTCTTCTTTTTTATTCCCATGGTTTTTTCAGGGGGGCTGGTGCCCTGGTACATTATGTGCCGGAATCTTGGGCTGGTGAATAATTTTTTCGCCCTCCTTGTGCCGACCCTTCTTTTTTCACCTTTCAATATGTTCCTGTGCAGGAATTTTATGCGGGAGATTCCCGATTCCCTTATGGAATCGGCGAAGCTTGACGGCGCCAGGGATTTCCGCATCGCCTTTTCCATCTACTTCCCCCTGAGCGCCCCGGTGATCGCCACCGTCGCCCTTTTCTACGGGATCGCGTACTGGAACGATTGGTTCAACGCCATCATGCTGGTGAACAATCAAAATATTTATCCCCTGCAATATATGCTGATGAAAATTCAGTCCGAGATAGAATCCCTCCGGCGTATTCAGCCCGGCATTCCCGTTCGGAACCTGCCCGGAGAGTCTCTCAAAATGGCTACCTGTATTCTGACGGTTGGGCCGATCATCCTTCTCTATCCGTATTTGCAAAAGTATTTTGTGAAAGGCCTTGTAATAGGCGGCGTAAAAGGGTAAACGGCGCGGTATGCGCTGGAAATATTTTAGGAGGAAGAGTATGAAACGACGTGTTTTATTGTTCTTGGTTCTGGCCTGTACCGCTGTTCTGGCTTTTGCCGGCGGTCGTCAGGAAACATCCGGCGGGGGCGTGGCAAAAGTACCCATGCGGTACTATATGCCCGGAGCCCCTACCCCCGAAACCGACATAGCCGTAAGGGCTATTAACGAGGCCTTAGCCAGGGATGGAGTGAATATAGATTATCAGCCCATATATATTCCCTGGGATCAGTGGGTGGACAAGATTAACCTTATGCTTTCCACCGGGGACGAATTTGAACTTCTGCACATAATGGAAGACTATATCCCCACCTCAACCTACGCTTCCCGAAATTACCTGACGCCCCTTTCGGCGCTCATCCAGAAAGAAACCCCCAACCTGACCGGGCGTTTTGAACAGGTGCTTTGGGACAGCGCAACTGTTAAAGGTGAAATTTACTCTGTCCCCGCTTTCTGGCGCGATAATTCCGGCGATTACGAAGGAGATACCGTAATCCGCAAGGATAAGTTCGACCAATATAATATTCCTGTTCCCCAGAATCCCGCAGAGGTCATTTCCGCCCTCACAACCTTGCAGCAGCGGTGGGCCGTGGAGGACGGGATAAAACGGTATGCATACGAACATGCCTTAAACCGGCCGCCTATGGCTCTTCACCGGACCTACGATACCTGGCCGTTTTATACTTCCTTGGATGGTATTTTTCAGGTACGGCAGAACGGGGAAGCGAATCTCTATTATGAGACTGAGGAATTCAGAAAGGATGCCGAATTCATGAATACCCTATATAGTAGGGGACTCATCCATCCGGATATTCTCAATCTGCCTGCGGATACAATCAATGCCAATAAGCAGGATGGAGAATTCCTGCTTGGCTTTATGACCGGCCCCCAGTTTACCTATGACCTGACCTCAAGAGGTATCAATGGGGAAATTCTCAAGTACAAGATGTCTTTTGATAAGCCAATGTTGATGAATCTTCCCTTACAGAATTCCAACGGTATTCCCATAACCACTAAACATCCCGAAGCTGGTCTTAAATTTCTTGACTGGATGTACTCCAGCCAGGCTAACCAGGATCTGGTACTCTACGGCGTCCAGGGCAGGCATTGGACCCCCGTGGGGACCGATCAAAGACGGCATGTCAAGGGCCCGGACGGGAATAACCTCTATATGTTAGATATTTGGATGATTGAGTATGTGAAGTACCACCGGTTTGACGTGGACGATCATTCACCCCAGGAAGAAAAAGACAACTGGCTCAGAAATATTTATCCCGACCGTACGGTGATAAGTCCGGTGGTAGGCTTCAATTTTGATTCTACTCCGGTACGGGTTGAGTATGCCAATGTAACGGCGGAATACACCGCGTCTATACTGCCTATTAAAGTCGGCGTTATTCCCTACACGGGAAATTTACCGGCAGCCCAGGCTAAGATGAAAGCCGCGGGCAGCGACGTGGTTATAGCCGAATACCGCCGCCAACTAACCGAACATATCACGGCGAAAAAGAAATAAAGATACCCAGCTCCCGGTAAAGCCGGGAACTGATTTTCAGGGGGCATTATGGAAATACCGAAATCCCATTACAACATTCTTGAATACGGCGCCCAGGAAGGTATTCTTTCCACCGCCCAGATACAGGCGGCCTTTGACGCCGCCGCGGCTTCAGGGCACGGAACGGTTGTTGTTCCGGCGGGGGTCTATCTTACCGGTACGATCAACATGAAAGGCGCGTCATTGTACCTGGAAAAGGGAGCGGTCCTGCGGGGTTCGCCGGATATTAATGATTATCCCTTCTATGGCTTTGTCCACAATGAAATGGGGGATGCGCTTTCCCTGCTCTACACCACGGATGGGGAAGGGATAACCATATCCGGGGAAGGAACCATCGATCTGAACGGGGACAGTTTTTACGATTTTAGCAAACCTGTTGTACCCCCGGCCAGAGTTTCCTTTACCCCAACACAGATGAAAGAGTGTACCGTATTCTACGAGAAGCGGCCCAACCAGCCTATTATGTTCAGGAGGGTTAAGCGTCTCACCCTCCGGGGAATACGGATTATCAACGCCCCCAGTTGGACCTTGAGCTTTATTGAATGTCAGGATATCCGGGTAATTGATTTGACCATTGATAACAACCTTTGTATCCCGAACTGCGACGGTATGCATTTTGTTTCCTGTACCGA
>JAISQR010000140.1 GCA_031274035.1 Treponema sp.
AAAGGGGCTTTTTTGCAAATTTGACATTTCTAGTCTTTCGTAAGTCATTGTATTATAAAGACTTAGGATTTCAGAAAAAGGTCGGAATTCACGGAAACAGAGTTTTCGGAGGGGACTCAAAAGTAAAATTGCTGGTCTAAGCATGGTACTGGTAGTTACGATCTGTTTTTTCCGGGATAAATTTAAAACCCCTCTGGAGTTTTATGCGCGAAGCGCAACAAACTCCGAAAGCATGCCCATTGATCGGGATTTTTTTGTATAAATATGCAAAAAATCCACAAGCGCAATCGGACACGAAGTGTCCGCGGCTGCTAGCTGAGCATCACCTGGCCGCCGGTTACCGGCAGGGCCTGGCCCGTTTCATATTCCTGTTCAACCAGATACAGTATGGCGCGTATTACATCCTTGCCTGTGCAGCCCCGGTTCATGGGAACCTTTGCCTCATAAAAAGACTTTACATCCGCAATGTTCTTTGCGCCGGCCACCTTGCCGGCTTTGAGGTACTGCACAAAAAGACCTTTTTCAGGGTCCGACCACAAGGGGCCGTCAAAAAAATTGCCCGGACATACCGCGTTTACCTTGATGCCGTACTCCACAAGTTCCTTTGCAAAACTTTGCACAAGGCCTATGCCGCCGAATTTGCCGCCCGCATACGAGCCGTTCTTGTTGGAACCTTCCAGCCCCGACTTTGAGTTTATCTGTATAATATCAGCGGTCCACGATAGGGCGGTCTCATGCTGGGCTTTCATAAGGAGGCCGCAGTATTTGCTGACAATAGCAAAGGCTGTATAGTTTACCTCCGTAACGAACCTGAAAGAAGCTATATCCTGTTCCAGTATGCTTGACGCCCGCAGTACACCGGCATTGCTGATACAGAGATCGAGCCCTCCGGCATTCAGGGCGATCTGTTCTGTCATGGCCTGAACCGACTCTTCTTCGGCAACATTTACCTTGACAGGGAAGGCAACCGTTTTGCCGTATTCGCCGTTAAGCTGTTTTGCAAGCCCTTCCGCACCCGCCATGTTGAGGTCCGCAATAAAGACAAGCGCCCCTACCGCCGCAAGCCCCCTGGTAATCTCCTCCCCAAAGCCCTGAGCGCCTCCGGTTATCAGGGCAACCCTGTTTCTTACCACATCGGCACGGGAAGGGCCGGCCGTACCCTTATCTATGGCCCAGGCTTCAGTCCGTTCCCCCCGGAGTATCTTTTCAGCGCTGTAAAAATCGGGCGCGCAGAGATACCGGTATTCCGCGCCGTCCGCTTTAAGACTGACGCTGAGGGGCAGGGTGTGTTCCCGAAAAAATGACGAGGCTTCAATTGCGGCGGAAATTGAAGCCGCCGATCTATCTTCGCCGGTAATGGTAATGGAAAGCTCCGCCGTATTTCCGGCGTTTTCCGCCGCCCTGATAATCCACGGGCTGCGGGTTTTTTCTATAAACGCTCCCCGTAGAAAGGGGGCAAAAAATGCGGCTCTATTCATGTTTTTTCCTCTTTAAATTTAGTATACTTAAATCTGAGGTAGATTTCCCAAAAACTGAAGTTTTGGGAAATCCTCTACTGCCAGTATAATTCATCGTGCAACCGCCAATGCAATAAAATTACAATGAGGCAGTTGATCCCGCCTCCGCACCGCACTTTTTCCGCTTTATCCGCATACCGCTTTCAGTTCCGCAAAAGCCGTATCCGTTGCGGGGCAAAGTCTATGGATACCGGCGCGCCTTCGGAGAATATCTTCTTGGAGGCGGGATCGTCAACTTGGATAAGCACTTCTCCATAAGGCGTATCTACATAGGTCTCTATGCTATGCCCTAGGTAGACATTCATCCTAACCGTGCCGTTTACATAGCCGTTACCAGGATCGGCAAGACGCAGCGATTCAGGCCGCGCCATAACCACCGCTTCCTTTCCCGCTTCTATATCCTGGGCAAAACGATCCGCCGTAAAAGTCTTGGTTCCTATGCGGCATTTCCACGATCCGTTGGCGGCATCTATACCCTGACCGGGTATTTTTTCGAGAAGCTCAACCGGAAAAAAAGCTACCTTACCCACAAAACCGGCTACGAACTTGCTGTTCGGATCCTCGTATATCTCCTGGGGGCTGCCTATCTGTTTGATCTCTCCATCGCGCATTACAATTACCTTATCGGAAAGGCTCATGGCTTCTATACGGTCATGGGTTACATATACCGCCGTGATGCCCAAGCTCTTCTGTATACGGCGGATCTCCACCCGCATCTGCTCGCGGAGCAGGGCATCCAGATTAGACAAGGGCTCGTCAAGGAGCAATACCGAAGGCTCCACGATAAGGCTTCGTGCCAGCGCAACCCGCTGCTGCTGGCCGCCTGAAAGCTGTCCGGGGGGCCGGTCATGGAGTTCCGCAAGTCCGACCAGCGCAAGGGTTTCGTTGACCTTTTTTTCAATTTCTACCTTAGAGATTTTTCGCAGTTTAAGGCCGTAAGCGACATTTTCCCCCACGGTAAGGTGCGGAAAAAGCCCATAACTCTGAAAAACAGTGGCGGTATCCCGTAAATTAGGGGGCAGCATAGTAACATCGTTACCGCCTATAAGGATTTTCCCGGAAGAGGGAAGCTCAAAACCGGCTATCATCCTAAGAGTTGTCGTTTTTCCACAGCCGGAAGGCCCCAGCAGGGTTACAAGGTCCCCGGCCTTTACCACAAAGTCGGATTCATGAACGGCAATAACATCCGATTTACCTTTGGTGTTCTTGAAAATTTTGCTTACCCTTTCCAATGTTACCGAAACACTGCTCTTCTTGCTCATGGTTTCCCTCTTAAACGTTTAAGGTGTCTCTATCTTAAAAACTTATCGGATAATGCTTTTATCGGTAAGTCCTCTATCGCGTACCAATAACTGCATAAGGCCGAAGGCCGCCATCACAATGATGATAAGCACCGTTGCAAGAACGCTCGCCAGGCCGAAGCGGATATTCGATGAAAAGTTGTAAATCTGCACGGTAAGGTGGGACCAGCGCGCGGAAATAAGGAAGATGACGGCGCTTACCGCGGTCATGGAACGGACAAAGGTGTAGGACATGCTGGTAAGGAAGCTGGGCCGTATCAAAGGCAGCACGATTGAAGTGAATACCTTGGACATATCCGCGCCGAGGTCCTGGGCCGCTTCCTCTATGGCCGGATCGATCTGGCGGAGGTTTGCGGCGCCGGTTTCAAGGCCGACCGGCAGTTCCCTGATAATGTAATTAATAACGATGATAGCGGCCGTCCCAATGAGGAGCAGGGGCGGCTTGTTGAAAGCCAGCACGTATGAGATGCCGAGAAGCGTACCGGGTACGGCAAACGGCGTCATAAGCAGTACCTCAAGGATGCGTTTTCCTATAAAAGTGCGGCGGACAACGATAACTGCCGAGATCATAGCGACTATACCGCCTATGGGCGTAGCGATTGCGGCCAGGGTAACGGTATTGCCTATGGCCTGCCTGCCCTGGATGAGAGCTTCCCCAATATTGTCCAGGGTAAAGGTGTAGTCTATACCCCAATTCTTTACAAAACATCCCGCCAGGATGGTTCCGTAGAGGGCAAGGATAAAACCCAGACACACCCAGACAAAGACCTGCAAGCCAATCCTGATGGGCTTTGTCGCAAGCTCCGCAAGCCGTGTGCTGGGCTTACCGGTAACGGTAACGACGCTTTTCTTATTTACCCAGTACCGTTGGGCAAAGAACGCGGTTAGGGTGGGCATAAGGAGTAGAAGGGACAATGCCGCGCCGATACCGAGGTTATTCCTGCCGGTAACTTCAATGTAGGCCTCCACCGAGAGTACACGGTAGGAACCCGCCAAAAGCAGGGGGTTGGCAAAATCGGCCAGAGAATTGGTAAAGACGAGAAGCCAGGATGAGAGCAGGCCCGGCAGGGAAAGCGGCAGAGTGATGGTCAGGAATGTCCTGAGCCGGGAAGCCCGGAGGTCCAGGGCCGCGTCTTCGACCGTAGAATCTATAGATTTAAGGACGCTTGAAAGCGTCATATAGGCGATAGGAAACATTCCTATGGTCTGCACCAGAACAAGACCGCCAAGGCCGTAGACAGAAAAATTGTGTATTTTAAGGAGTTGATTGGTGATAAGCCCGTTGTTACCGAAGAGAAGAATGATAGAGAGGGTGAGCGAGAAAGGCGGCGAAATAACCGGCATGGTTGCCAGTATGCCGATGGCTTTCTTGCCCCTAACGCCGGTACGTTCGGTAAGGAAGGCAAAGGCAAAACCTATAAGCGTTGAGATAGTTGCGGTAAGTATGCCAAGCTGTATGGAACCCCAGAAGGGTCTGAGGTACTGGATAGAGAAGGTCTGCTTCCATATATTAAGGGAAAAGACGCCGCCTTCAACAAAGGTAAGCCGGAAAGACTCAAAGAGAGGATACGCAATAAACGCAACGGCAATACCAAAAAGGAAAATAACGGCGTATCCTGTAATGGGGTCCCGCGATAAAACAGCCACGCCGAAAAGGGTAACAAAGATAATCCAAGCTATAATACAGAGGGAACCAAGGAGAATTTCAAACTGAGCGGCGGAACCTGCGGGTACGGCCAAAAGCAGGGCGCCGCTTATATCGTA
This sequence comes from Treponema sp., assembly GCA_031274035.1. Taxonomy (GTDB): domain Bacteria; phylum Spirochaetota; class Spirochaetia; order Treponematales; family Breznakiellaceae; genus JAISNI01. The sequence continues at coordinate 4,583 of JAISQR010000140.1, forward strand.
TCCGGTATCATCGGGGATAGGGAGCAGATAAACCTGTAGACCGCCCGGGGGAACCTCCGATCCATCTGAAACTTCACCCTGTCCCGCGGAACCGGCGTTGAGGAATCTTGCCATATCGGAGGGTTTGACTACCGTTGATACCTTATAGGGCAGGAGGTAATAGACATTCTCCATGCCTGTTGCAAATTCAGCGCTATCCTTATAGGCATCCCAGATAGCTTCTGCCAATGGATCGGCAACCGACGGGACAAATTCAAAATTTTCATCCCGTTCGAGCACCAGCGCCCTGCCGCCTTCAATTATATCGGGCAAACCCGCAATCCAATCGCTATAAAAAGAAGGATCCGCCGGAGCGGTTTTAGCAAAAAGGCTTACTTCCTTGAGGCTGTTTTCGTTATAATAAGACCGAAAAGCGCCAAGAAGGCTCACATATATCCATATATCCCCAACAGCAAATGCAAGAGCCGCTATTATAAGCCTGAAAAGTCCTTTTTTGTTGATCACCTCCACCCCCTTCAAAACTAAAACGCTGAAAAACAGGCAGCAATCTTGTACTCATGCTATATAATCAACATACAATCATATATAATCATATCTATTAAATGTTGAATACGCAATGTTTTTTTATGAATAGTTACAAATTATGGTACGAAATACAGGATGTTCTTTTTGTATTGAAAGGAAATATTTTCCATGCTAAAATGATATTAAAACAGCTTTTATCCAGGAGAAACCCATGAAAGTTATAAGCCGAAGCCTGTTGATGCCTGTTATCCTGTTTGTTCTGGTGACAGCGCCGTTTATCCGGCTTTCCGCCCAAAGCAGGGGACTCAGTGTAGTAGGGAGCAACGGTATTGCGTTGACATCTTTTTCCAATTCCTATGCCTTGGTTATTGGGGAAAGCAGATATACCAATGGATGGCCGGCTTTGCCGGGAGTAACCGGGGATACCCTGGCAATTAAGCGCCTGCTGGAAGAACAGGGGTTTTCCGTACAGATACTGGAAAATGTAACAAGCAGGGACCTCAGAGCCGGTATAGAAAACTTTTTTAATCGGTACGGTTACGATAAGGATGTACGTCTTTTAATCTACTATGCAGGACACGGTCAGACCCTCAAGCTGGATAATACGCGGGATATGGGGTATATCGTTCCCATAGACGCCCCTGTTCCTACCCGCGATGAAACCGGCTTTAAGCGGCTTGCCATCGCGATGCAGCAATTTGATACCTGGGCCAAACAGATAGAGAGCCGTCACGTACTCTTTATGTTCGACAGTTGTTTTTCCGGTTCGATTTTCGCCACCTCCCGCGCCGCGCCGGGGATCATAGATTATAAGATAGCCAATCCGGTAAGGCAGTTTATAGCATCGGGCGGGGCGGACGAAATGGTACCCGATGTCAGCATCTTCCGCCGTCAAGTGGAGGCGGGCCTGCGGAACAGGGAAGCGGACTATAACAAGGACGGTTATGTCAGCGGAAGCGAACTGGGGGATTTTCTGCAAAGCACGGTTGTGAATTACACCAACAACAGCCAGCACCCCCAGTACGGTAAGATCCGGGACCCCAATTTGGACAAGGGGGATTTTGTCTTTGAAGTAGGCCGTGTTCCGGCGCCCGAAGTTATACCCGCACCGATAATGCCTCCCCAGCCTGCAAACGCTGTTTTTGGTTATAACGGGCGGACTATACCCCTGCCCGCGCCCCTTACGGTAAAAAACCTGGGGTCCTATGAACCGGGCAGAGGAGAACGCATACAGAAAATTATTTTAGATTCAAACTATACCGCCTACGCCATGATTTACTGGACCAATTCCGGCTGGTATGTCCGGCAGGGCGGCCGCGTCTTCGGTCCCTTCTCCTATGTTGATTATGATAATTATTATCATAGCGGTACTTGGTCGGCGCAAAACGGGCAAGGCCAATATTTTGTAGGTTCGGCGGGAACAACAAACGGCCCTATCTCCGATCCGGGTATCGAGGCGGTTCGTTCCGTGCATAATCTCGACGGCAGGAGGCTTGCCTATACCGCCGATATAACTAACAACCAGTATATCCTGCAAAACGGTTTAAGACGGGAGGGGCCTTACGATTCGCTTGGGAATTTGCATGTCGCGCCGGTTACCGGCAAGATAGCCTATGAATATGGGGATAAGGGGAAGAATTATCTTATGATTGACGGCAAGACGCAGGGGCCTTTTACTTATACGCATATTATAGGCTGGTCTTCGGACGGGCAAAAATGCGCCTATCAATATACCGATGGAAATGATATAATGTATATAATCTATGGCGGGTATTCCTCTTATACTTCCTCAAGTTGGAGCAATTCCTTTGCCCCTGACGGGAAAACGCTTGTTTTTTCGGAAGGTACAACTCTGCATCTGGTCAGCGATACGGGGTTTGACCGGAGGATATATGCCAGGGGGAGTATACGGAACTGGCGTATTTCAAATGACGGGCGGTATGCGGCCTATATGTATCAAGACGCGGCAGAGCAGGAATGGGTTGTCCTTGTCAGTCCTGACGGTAGCCAAAGACAAAGAACCTACGGCCCATTTCAAAAGTATACGGTTTCTTTTTCATTTTCGCCCAACCCGGAAGTTTTTGTCTGTTCAGGGACAGAGGCGCTTACCGGGCAGAAGGTGATCTACGCCAATGATGAAAAATACGCGGTCAGCGGGGACATCGCGTATCCGGTTCCGGTGTTTACCGCCCAGGAAGGCAAATACGCCGCGTTTGTCGCCGATATTGGTTCTTCCAACATATTGTATACGGACAGTATGATCGTTGCGGTGGATCAGAAAATGGGGAACACCGTACTTCCTGACGGGACTCCGGTATACTGGACCAGGGACGATAATTACAGCATATACCTGAATATCGCCTACGACCGGTACGGGCCCTTCGAGTATGCCGCCAATATAAGCGACGCCGGGACTATACGCTGGTTAATGTGCGGCGGCGGGAATATGCAGCTTATTTCTATAGAACGGTAATGCGTATAATTCCGGCTATTTTGGTGTTTTTTGCGGCAGGTTTTGCCCTCTATGCCCAGGATGGCGGGCCCTTGGTTCCCCCCGGGGCTGTGCCCAATATACGGATAAGCGAAACCGAAAAGTCCGTAATCATTGAACACCTAAACCAATTAAACATACCCGCGGAAAGTAAAACGGCGCTTGCCGCCATGATAGTTTCTGCCTTTACAGGCAGCTACCTTCCCCCAGGGGTTACGGTTATTAACGGAAACTACGAAGCTATCTGCGCCAGGGTGGTAAGCCGTCTGTTCTGGACAGCCTTTGGCAATGAGGATGATTTTTCCACCGCGCGGGGCGTATCCGGGGATGCCTGGAACATGGCCGCAAACGTCGCTCTTTTTGGGGGCAGGTTGTTCCCCTGGAACGAAAATTCAGCGTCCCTGCTGCGTACCGGCGATATTATCGGCATATATTACCGGTACAGTCTTTATAATCATATTCAAAAGAACAGGGACTATACCCACATGGCGCTGGTTGTTGATAATATTCCGGGGCGCGGGCCGTTGCTTGCCCATTGGTGGAACATACCCAGGCAATACATCCCCGGCGCTATGGACCCGCCCTGGTTTTTCCGCCTTGAATTTTTGGATGATCTGCTGGGAGGATTCCCTGGTTTTTTTATCCCCCGTGAAATTATACGGCCCAAAAATGTTTTTATCGGTGAATAAGGAGGGGTCTGTGAAGGCGGCGGCAATTCCGGTTTTGATCCTGTTGTTTTTTATGGCGCATGGTACGGGGCATTCCCTGGACGCCAATGCCTACCGCTCGGCTTTTGCCTTAAACTGTCTTGAAGCGGAAGCCTATGTCGAGGATATCAAGCCCCTCCTGTTTGCCGCCCTGAATGACGATTTTCTGACAAATATCGGCATCGCGGTTGTATTCCCCGAATTAACCCGCTATTCCTATATCAGAGACGTAGCCGAGACAACCGCACTGGAGCTTTCCTATATTCTTGGCGGGGATGTTGACTTCTCCATCGGGAAAATGCAGATGAAGCCTTCCTTTGCACGGCAAATTGAGGCCGATGCCGGGGAGCTTTGCAGGAACCGGTATCCCGAATTATTTAAAAACGGGAAGGACGAACAGGCAGGCCGGGGCCTGCGTATTCTGCGCCTTAAAAACACAGTGCGCCAGGTTGAATATCTGGCGGTGTTTCTGCATATTATGACCAATAAATATCCCCATCTGACCGCCGAGCCTGAAAAAATGATACGGATTTTTTCTTCCGCTTATAACGCGGGATACACTAAATCCTATAAAGACCTGGAATCCAATTCCTATACCTATTACTTCCCCTATGGAAAACAGGGGACAGGCGAACAGTATTCCTATTCGGAAATAGCCCTGGACTACTACAACAGGCATCAATGAACTACCTCGCTCTAAAGGCTAAACTTGACCCGCAATTTGACGATTGATTACCTGTCTTTTAGGAAGAATTTAACCGCCAAGAGCACATCGAACCGCGAACCTTAGGTTCGATGGTTCGCGGACACAAAGGACACCGATAGAAGCACGCGGGAGCGTGTTACCAGTTAAAGGC
>JAISQR010000312.1 GCA_031274035.1 Treponema sp.
TTGGTAATTCGCTTCCGGGAAAAACCCCAATACCAAAAAAATTAAAAAATTTTCCCCCCCCCCCCCCCCCCCCCCGATAGGAATACTAGGAATTACCGGACTGCATCAGAACAGTCCGCCCCTTATAATAGCTTCCACGCTAAAATTTTCCAATCCAAAGCACCGAATTTGATCGGTAAAGACCGGGTGGAAAATGCAGCTTAACAAACGAAAGGTATTCCAAATAATTTTAGGCGTTGGAATGGTTGGAAGCGTTCTGGTCTTGTTCGCCCCGGTGCGTTCCGCTATTATTGTTTTCAACGAGATGTTTATTGTCCACAGGGAGCTTGCCCATGAAATCTGGCACCCCCGTTTGTTGAAAGTCTCCTATGCCTGTTTCGCGATATGCGTATTTTTTAGGTTTTTTCATCGATCGATTTTGACTACCGGGATGATTGGAAGCCTTTTGCTCTCGCTCGCCCCGGTACGTTCCGCCATTATCACTTTCGGCGACCAGTTTATCGTCCACGGATGGCTTAACCATGAAGCATGGCACTCTCGTTTGTTGAAACTTTCTTATGCCTGTTTCGCGGTTTGCGTATTTTTCAAGTTTTTTTACCCACCTGTCAAAGTACGAATGTTTCCGGTAATAAGAAAACTGTGTCCCGAAAAGACAGGGATTTTTGATAGCATCCTGAACGGTATGGCCTTTTCTGGGGTATTTGTTTTATTGAGTTTTATAGCGGTGGCCGCGAAAAGTTCTGAATTTGATGCTTCCAAAACTGATGTTTTTATCGCCTTTTTGTTATTCGGCATGGTTGTCGCTGCTGTCTTTGTTGTGATCGGACTTGTCTGTAGAATAATTGGTACCAAAAAAAACCTGCGGATATTGTCTTCATTCAATAAATTCTGCACGGCCCTTGTGTTGCTTTTCCTTATTATTACTGTATTCTGGCCCGAAACGTACGGGTTATTTGACGGTAACGGCTGGGAAATAGATTACAGCCTGTTGGCGGTTATAAAGGCGTTGCTGCCCTATTGCACGGCTCTGGTACTCGCGGTTTGTGTTGTTCTGTTTTTTAAAAAACAGTTCAGACATATCAGTCCCGTACTCTGTGTCTTGACCTGCGTGATCTTTGTGTTAAGCCCTGTCACAGCGGATGGGAAAGTTGGATCATCAGAAATAAATAGTCGTCTTTTATCCAAAAGCCAGAATATAATTTTTATTATCTGGGACGGCCTGCCGGGTATAATTGCCGATTATATTTTTGAGCAAAACCCGCCATTGAAAGAGGATTTCAGGGATTTTGTTTTTTACCCCCGGGCGGTGACGCCCTATGCTCAAACATATATTGCGGTTCCCAGTATTGTCGGCGGCATACCGGCTTCTCAGGAGTTCGATACCGAAGATAATTCTGCTCTGCTAAAAATATTTGAAGAGACAACCATACTCAAAAAAGCTGAGATGGCAGGATATAATCTCGAACCAAAACAGATGGGGTGGTACTTGGGAACTCCACAAACCTTACAGGAGATTTTCCTTGTTCGTATGGCTTCTATCTTGTATAAGTGTTCAACAAGGGTATTGCCTCCCCATATATTAAATTTTGGTTATGAAATAAAAATGAGGTTGAGTTATCCGTGGAAGTTCCAGCAGGCGCGCACGGTATCCATCTTAATGGAAGATATTGGCATTGGCTATGAACAGCCTGTATTTTATAACCTGCACTGTATGGTACCTCATGGTCCATGGCTTTTCACTCCGGATGGCAAGTTTACCGAAAGCGGCACAATTCTTTCAGACAGCGAGTTTAGCATGAATCTTATGTCCATGATGTTGAAACGTTTAAAAGCCCTAGGTATTTACGACAACAGTTTGATAGTTTTCTGGAGTGACCACGGCAACCAAATGCAAATGCGTCCTATGGAAGGCGACTCCAATTTAATCCGGAAATATAACGAATTCGTTAAATGGCTTCCTGAGTATTTTAGCTACCAGGGTAACAGCCGGTCAGATGTCGGAGCGCACAATCCTTTTCTTTTGATAAAATATCCCTATCTTCAGCAGGAAAATATCCTTATCAGAAATAATCCTGTAGCAACTTTCTATTTGTATCAGTTTTTGGAACAGGCGCTGAACACGCCGGACTGGGAATCAGGTACACTAACTGGGGTCTTCGATAAAATCGACGGCCCCATAGAGGTAAGACTGATGCATAAGGAAGATTATAAGGATGTCTGGGAAAATCATGATAATTTCAACCTGATGCAGACCTTTGAACTTGAGAACGGCCTTGAATCGTTACCGGAAATCTTTAACAATCTGCGGCCGATTTCCGAGATAAAGTAACCCCGGATACCGATATGGTATTGAATAATTTTATTTTGGAGGAAAGTCAATGAAAAAATCAATTTTATGTGTTACTTTGCTGCTTTACGTGTTTTTGTTCCTGCCTGTTAAAGCCCACGCCTATCTGGATATGGGGACCGGCAGCATGGTTTTACAGTTTCTTGTGGCGGGGCTGGCTGGCGGCGCTGTTTTTTTAAGGCTGTTCTGGACAAGGATCAAGGGTTTCCTCGTCCATAAAAAGGCGGATTCCAAAACTGATGCGCCCGCGTTCGATAATACCGGTAATGAAAATGAGTTATGAGCGGAAGAATATTTTCTTCCTTTCGTGACCCGTCTGGTTTTGTTTTCCGGCACGAGGGCGGGATATACCGGCAGATTAACCGGAATTATGCCGGTGTGTATGAGCGTGTCAGGGAAACCGGTATTTTTGCCAGCCTTATCAAAGCCGGTAAAATGCTGCCCTTTAGGGAGCTTGAGAAAGACGAGTGGCCTTCAACCGTAACAGACAGCGTCTCTGCCGTAATCAGACCCGAAGAAATCCCTTTTATCTCATATCCCTATGAATGGTCTTTTGGGCAGTTAAAAGACGCGGCCCTGCTAACTCTGGACATTCATATAAAGGCCCTGGAAACCGGCCTTACCCTGAAAGACGCGAGCGCCTATAATATCCAATTCAAGGGAAGAAAGCCTGTTTTTATCGACCACCTTTCTTTTGACCTCGCGGAAAACTATCCTGTGTGGCCGGGTTATGGGCAGTTCTGCCGCCATTTTTTGGCGCCCCTGGCCCTGATATGTAAAAAGAACATTTCGGTATCGGCCCTGCAGATGAAATATATTGACGGCATCCCCCTTGATGTCGCCGCCCGGTTATTGCCTTTTCGCTGCCGTTTCTCTTTAGGATTATTTTCCCATATTTTCATACACGCGAAATTGCAGGAGGAGCATGCGGATTCGGCCGGAGGGAAAAAAATTGCTGAACGGAAACTTAACACAGCCCAGCTTAAATCTATTGCGCAAATGCTGCGTAATACCATAGAGGATATGAGATGGAAACCCGCGCGGCAAACCGAGTGGGGGGATTATTACAGTGATACAAACTATACGCCGTGCGCCATGGACGCCAAGCGGAACCTTATCCGGGACATGGCAGACAGGCTTGAAATAAAAAAAGTTCTTGATATAGGCGGAAATGACGGTACCATGATCCGCTTAGCGATACCGCAAGCCGGATACGGCGTATGCTGTGATATCGACCCTGTTGCCGTGGAACGCTGTTACCGGCAGCCGGAAACTGGGGCAAATATTCTTTCTTTGCTGCAGGACCTCACTAATCCCAGTCCGGCTTTGGGCTTTGCCGCACGGGAGAGGGAGTCGTTCATTTCCCGATGCAAGGCGGATCTTGTACTGGCCTTGGCGCTTATTCATCATTTAGCCATTTCCAACAATCTTCCGCTGGACTATGTAGCGGAATTTCTGGCCCGGCTGGGGAAGTATTGTTTGGTAGAATTTGTTCCCAAGGAAGACTCCCAAGTGCGGCGTCTTCTTGCTACACGGGAAGATATTTTTCCGTTTTATAATAGCGGGGAATTTGAAAAAGTGTTTGCCCGCTATTTTTCTCTTGTGGATAAAAAGGATATTCCGGAATCAAAACGGGTTTTGTATCTTTTTGCGCGGCTTTAAAATCTTCTTGAGTAAGGTGTGAAACAGTTCGGCGGAGCTAAACAGTTCGGTGGCGGTAAAGGGCCGGTTTGGTGTATATTTATTTGAAATGAAAAACAAATCACCGGATTCATCAATCCCGCCGAACGGCGGCGGTAAAAAAGACGTCATAAAAGCGGGCTGGGCCAAGCTTTGTTTTGAAGTACCCGCCGGCGTTCCGTTGGCCGGTTACGGAGGGGAAAAGCCCCGCCTGTCCACAGGGATAGGAGACCCGCTGTATATACGGGCCCT
>JAISQR010000377.1 GCA_031274035.1 Treponema sp.
ATACGGTAGGCATAGAAGGGAATAATTGCCGGCTGCGGCGCCGGTTAAGGAGGGCGTTCCGCCGTACCTGCTGTTTCTCAAAGAAGCTGCGTAACCACTGGAAGGCATTTGAGATGGTCTTCTTTTACATCAATTACGGCTTTATTTGATACCCGGCATACTTTCTGGATCACCACCCGATTATGTTCCATCTGATTAGCGGTAAAGAGCAGCGTTAATCAACCGGGGGCCGAAAAATTGACTCCGTAAATAGTTGCTTCGGCGGAGGAGAATGCAAAACTGGCGTTTACTTGAGAGGAGTCGTTATAGCTGTTGATGTTTTCGCTTAATGAGTTTACGATCCTCGCGTTTTTAAGCGCTATTTCACATTTGTTGACCGTATCTTTTTCTACTTTGGGGTAAATGATTTTCACTTCAAGTCCCGTTGAGTTATCTTTTGAGTTCAGCATTTTGCTTGCCTGTTGTAACAAGAATGGGTTGATGCTTCTTTCAAGCTGGACAGCCCTGAAAAATTCCACTGCGGACCGTTCGTTCCCTCTTCCGTGTAGAGCTGATAAGAAAAAGACGACGCCTCACAGGTAAATGTTTCGTTTGTTTTGGTCTTACAGGTTATTTTAATCATATAATGGCTCCAGGGTTTTATTTTCCATATAATTTTCTTTTTATCAATGTATTATTTCCCCCTCCTTATGCGCCGCAGACCGCATGTCTGACGCAGCCTTTGCGGTTGGTTCTTTTATAACAACCCAACATAATAATTCGTGTCTTTTTCCGTGTTATCCTCTTTCATCCTCCTGATTCATATCATCCGTTTTTTTCTTTTTTAGAGTTGAAAAATTTTCAGCGATCACGCCCCAATGGGCAAAAATAAGGGCGCCAATCCAAATAGCCCAAGGCAGTACAGTACAAAAAAACGATCAGCAGTATTTTCCCCGCCATCTACAAACTCCCATCAGACTTGAATTGTTCAGCCTTTCCGGTTCCGGTATCATTCAATTGTTTTAAGGCTCATCCATCAGGCTTATTTTTTCAGTCAACTCATAAAAATAAATATGTAATTTTCCTTTTAAATCGGGAAACATATTCCAGAATTTAGAATCATCTGCCATTAAATTCCGCGCGTCCGGAAGATCGTATCTAATGAAAAACATCGCGTTGCCGCTAAAGTAATAACACCCGGCCTTCTGCCAATGTTTTTGTTCATCATAGCAAAGTATTTCGTTTTCTGATTTACCTATCAGGTAAAAATTTACTTCTTTCATTATATAAATTGATAACATTGAAACATATTTATGTCAACAAAAAACAGCAATCTTACTTTTAAGAAATTCAACCGCAAAGTACACATCAGACCTATGATTCGCGGACACGAAGGTTTTGGTAAGAAAACACTCTTTTTCCTTCCTTGGCGGTTGTTTTCTTTTCGTGTTTTTCGCGGTTACAAGTAAAACCGCTGCGGGAAAGCTCAATAATCTTGTCTTTACCCGGAACAAGGGGGAAGCAGTTATCGCTGTAAAGTAATTTATGGTTGCTTTCAAGTTCGACAAGACGCACCGGGGTTTCACAACCCGCCGTAATCCGCCCGGAACTGTTCCAGTTCCAGGCTGTGAAGGTAATTTCTGAGATTGTCTACGGTAGAAAAACCTACGTCCCGCAAAATCCCAGAGCGTATAGAAACAGGGTGATCGCCAGCATATCCGCGGACCCGCCGGGACTTAGGCCGTCCCTGATAAATTCCCCGTCCAGTTCGCGGGCCCTGCGGAGTATCTCTTCCATCGGCGGCTCCGGCGCGAGGAAGGCTGAAAGGTCTTCCTGTATACGGCGGAGCGCGGCCATGCCGCCGCGTCGGGCCAGGTTAGTATCGTCAAGCACGGCCATAAAGCGGAGGAGCAGCGCGGCGCCGGCGTCGTTGAGCTTACAGCCTGCCTTGAGCAAAGAATGCAGGTACGACAGGCCCTCCCGTGCATGGGGGAAGCCGGCAATAGCTTCGCCGCGAGGGCCGCTTATTCCGTAGCGGGCATAGAGCAATTCACCGTGGGTTTTCGCGGTTTCCGGACCGGAAGCGGAAAAGTCGTCCATCAGGTAAAGAGTCATTTCGCGGCACAGGCGTAAAAGCCCATCCAGGGAATTTTCCCCCGCGCGGAAGAGCCTGCCGTACGCGGCGCTGAGTATTCCCAGCGAAAAGATAAGCCCGCGGTGGGTATTGGCCCCGCCTGAAGAGCGGAGCATAGCGATTTCCGCGGCCTTGCCGCCATGACGGAGCGAATTGAAAAGTTCTACCGGATCGCGGCAAGGCGAATGCTCGTCCAGTGAATCAAAGCCCGCAAAGGCGCACTGCCTAAAATAGCGGACTATAGCAACGGAGGAATCGATAAAGCTGAAAAAATCCATATCGCTATGGGCGCCTGAATTCGCGCGGTCAACAAGGCCGGGCTTGGGTGTAATTGCCGCCTCGCCTATCATAGCCTTAAAAGCGGCGGCCTCAACCGCGTCCCCCGCCCCGGCCCTCAGCCACCTGTACATGATAGCAAGCATGGCATTGCGAACCTCGCCAGGCCCGTGGGCGCCGCTTCTTGCGCAGATAAAGGCGTTCCCGCCGCACACAAGGCACGCCCTGACAAAGCCAGCTGCTGACTGAGCGTTTCCGCCGTCAGCGCAGCCGCGCGAGAGTTTTCCGCCGTCCTGCCGGAACACATCTATATCGAAAAGCCTTCCTAAAGGATGAATTTCTTCTATATTTACGGCAATAGACTTTATCAATTCAGGCGGAGCCCTTGTGCAGAAATACGCGGTATAGCCTGCGTCCCTCTCCGACCATTCCTCATGTTCAAGTTTTATGTTTTCCGCTTCCAGTGCAAGCAGGATGCTCCGCATCCCTTCCCTGAAGCACCGCATTGCAAGCGGAAATGCCTTGTAAGGTCCCGGAATGTTGAGGCAGAAAGAGATGAGCGTTCCCGGGTGTTCGGCTAAAAGCCGCCGCTGCCGGAATGCGTGCGCTTCCCGCTCCGCAAGCAGTTCCTCAAGCGGAACAGGCCGGCGCCCCGCAAATTCATCCATTAAACGGATCCTGATAATGCTCCGTAAGGTATTCCCACGTTACCTGCGGTACTAGTTCCTTAACATCGGTAAGACGCCCTTCACGGAGTAAAGCCCGCACACGGCTTGCGCTAACCGCCCTGCCGTCCCTGTTATCGGTAATCCTCGGCAGCTCGATAAGCTCTATTCCATAACCGGGAAGTATCTTTTTCATAAGGGCATTGTACGAATCGGTTAGGGGGCTAAAAGGCTCGGTCCCTACAAAACGGCGGGTAATGCCCAGGGGGCGGGCCACACGTTCGCAAAAAATTTTCAGGTCCAGTTCGCCGTTTGCCTCGGCTGTTAAAGAGGGTTCCTTGTAAAAATAACTGGGAAATGTTGCGGCGGAAATAATATAGGGGCCCGCAGGCTGTACTATCACATTGGAAAGATGGGCCGTCCCCCTTTGGACAAGAAGCCGCCTTGCCTCGGTAGGGAATTCGCTTTTATCTTCCGAAAGAATAAAAAGATGAACAAGGCCGCACCGGCGCGCCGCGCTTTCAATAAGGTAGAGGTGCCCCCTGGTAAAAGGGTTGCAGTTTGCCACAATACAGCCGGCAGGCCCCGCGTCCGTATCCCCTTTCCGTAGGGACAGGACATAATCGGCAATACCGTTTTTCCGGTTCTCCATTAGGAGGGCGCGGCCGGTTTCCGCGATAGGATAAAAGCCCAAACTGCCGAAGAGTTCCAGGTTTTCAGGCTTGGTAAAGATGAAAAGATGATAAAAGCCCTTGCGGGCCGCCTGATTGACCAGTTCGGTGGTAACTTGCGCCGCAAGCCCTTCACCCTGATAATCAGGCGAAACGGCTATACATTTGAGCACCCCGCCGTCCAGGGACCCCGCGGCGGCTATGCGCCCGCCGTCCATAATACAGACTGAAAAATCCACGCCCTCATCGTAACCTATGCCGCAGGCATTGAGGAAGCGGCGCATTTCCTCCAACGCTTCCCCCCGGAAAGGATAGCCGTAATGTACTTCCATACGTTCTATTTAACCTGATGTATCAGATCAATGACGCTGCCGTCGCGGTAGGTAACTATTCCCACTACCTTATCCTCGTACTCAACAGGGTCAGGAATGCCGACCATTGCCTTGACTATTTCCCGCAGTTCCCCTATGGAACGCAGGGGGATATGGGCGGAGGTAAAGTGTTTCTTCAGATCTTCCCGTTCAGGATTCACCGCAACGCCCTGTTCGGTAACAAGTACATCGACAGTTTTCCCCGGCGTAACAATAGTACCCACGCGGTCAACTAGGCAGGGAATACGGCCCCGTGTAAGAGGGCAGACCACGATAGAGACCGACGCACCGAAGGCCGTATCCTGATGTCCGCCTATGGCCCCGCGTATGATACCATCCGAACCGGTAAGCACGTTGACGTTGAAATTGGTGTCGGCCTCCAGCGCGGAGAGCACCACTATGTCAAGCTGGTTCACCGCCGCGCCCTGCCCCTTGGGGCTGGCGTAATATTCGGCGGATATCTGGTGGTGGAAATGATTGGTCTTTAAGGAATCGGCGGCTTTAAGATCAAAGCCCTGCACATCGAGGAGCCTCTTGATAAGCCCTTCCTCGTGAAGCTCCACGATAGAACCGGTAATACCGCCCAGGGCAAAACTTGCCTTAATACCCTTGGCCGCCATCCGCTCACGGAGAAAGCGTGTTACCGCGAGCGACGCCCCGCCGGTACCGGTCTGGAATGAAAAACCGTCCACAAGCCGTCCGGAGGCTTCGATCACATCGGCGGCGGATTCCGCCATTACAAGCTCTTTCGGGTTAGTCGTAAAGCGGGTAGCGCCGGACATGATCCCCGCGGGGTCGCCGATTTCGTCAACCTTGACTATATAGTCCACATCGCTTTCGGGAATAGCAAAGGGGACGTTGGGGAAATGTACAATATTATTAGTGATGATGACGGTTTTTTTAGCGTACCGGGCGTCGCATTTTGCATAACCCATCGAACCGCACTTAACCCCCTCTTCACGGTCCCTCGAATAACCGTTGGCATTACCGAAAGGATCGCAGGAGGGGGCGCCGAGGAAGGCCGCGTCTATGGGGAGTTCCCCGGTTTCGATAACATAGGCCCGCCCTCCATGAGAACGGAATATCACCGGTATATCCATAAGGCCGCGGGAGACGGCGTCCGCGAGCTTTCCCCGCAAACCTGAAGTTTCAATGCGCCTTATCACCCCATTCTGTATATGCCTGATAAGCGGCGCGTGGCAGTCGGTAAGGGAAGAGGCTGCCAGAACCAGGTCCTTAAAGCCCATCTCCGCCAGTTTATCCATCACCATATTGACAATATAATCTCCGCCCCGGAAGTGGTGGTGAAACGAAACGGTCTGTCCGTTTTTAAGGCCGCAGAGTTTAACCGCTTCCTCAAGGTTTGCCACGATTTTATTATTGGATATCTCCTTCTGGAAAAGGGAGCTATTATCCTTTTCCAGTTTTTCCATATCAAAAATCCCGTGGATAGAATTTAGTTCCGCAAGACCGGGAATCTTGCCCAGATCGGTTTGCGTCATTCGGCTGCCTCCTTGTTCGGTATACCGGCGGCGTGGGCCAGATCTAGAATCCGTTCCGCACGCAGAATGATGGGTCTGTCTACCATCTTGCCGTTCAGGGAAATTACCCCGGAGCCTTTCCGTTCGGCCTCGCGGCTTGCCTCGATAACCGCAAGCGCGTTTTTAATTTCCTTTTCGGTGGGGGTAAAGACCTCGTGAACGATCTTTATCTGCCGCGGATTGATAATGCTCTTGCCGTCAAAGCCTAACTGCTTGATAAGAGTTGTTTCTTTCCGCAGCCCTTCTTCGTTATTGACATCCGAGTACACGGTATCAATGGCGGCTATACCCGCCGCACGGGCGGCAAGCAGTACCATGCTTCTGCCGAAAAGCAGTTCTATACCTTCGGGGGAACGGCTGGTCCGCAGGTCCGTTACATAGTCCTCAGCTCCAAGGGCTATACCGATAAGCCTCTTACTCGCAAAGGCTATCTCCTTTGCGTTAAGCACTCCGGCTGCGCTCTCTATAGCCGCCATCATCGGCGTGGACCCCGGCGCAACGCCGGCCTTCCGTTCGGCTGCTTCGATAAGCTCTTCACAACTGGTAATATCGGCAGCCGACTCTGTTTTCGGCAGCCGTATAGCCGCCTTGCCGGTTTTAACGATAGCCGCTATATCTTCCCTGCCGGTATCTGTTTTAGGATCGTTGATGCGTACCACAATTTCCTTCCCCGGATAGGAAAGGCTCACCAGCGCCTGAAATACAAGAAAGCGGGCGCTGTCCTTTTCGTTTACCGATACGGAATCTTCCAGATCGAACATGATAGCGTCAGATTTGTAGATACCCGCATCCCTTACCATACCCGCATTGTTACCCGGAACAAAGAGCATGGTTCTTCGTAATTGTTTCATACCCGTCCTGCCTGTTCAGTTCTTCCATTCATAAGATATTTCCCCGCCGGCATTGCCGCCCGCACGGTAAACCGCCGCTTTAGTCCGCGCCCGGATCGTACAATCCAGCGCGCCCTTATCCACCGCGTTCACCTTAACCTTATCCACCCCCAGTTCGGCAAGGGTTTCGGTTATGGCCCGGCGTATCTCCCTGCCGAACTGCTTTTCGACAATGCTTTGAAGTTCAATTTCAACACCATCCTTTCCCGGTTCCAAACTGATCATAATATCGCTGGATTCAAGAGTACCCGCGACGCTGTTCTGTAGAATCTCCATAAAACCTCCGGTAATTTGAAACTATCTATGGAAGTCTCTCCGTCAAAAACACTAGGAGCCGCGGACACTTCGTGTCCGATTGCACTTGTGGATTTTTTGCGTGAATATGCAAAAAATCCCGATCAATGGACATGCTGTACTCTTTGAGTATTCGGAGTTTGGGCAAAGCCCCACAAACTCCTAGCTCATTTTAATACCAGCAGCAGTAGATTAATGACCTGCGGAAAAACCGCCATAGCAATAACCGCACGGAAAATCTGAATAATAATGACATCCGTGTTTTCTACCCCTATATCCGCGGCGCTGAGGGCTATATCGGAAGCGCCTGCCGGGGTAGTAACCAACATCCCCTCCTTACGGGTAAATCCGCACGCCAGGAAGAGTATCTTACCCGTGATAAAACAATTTAGAATATAGCCTGCTAACGTAATCAACAACGGAATAGCAAGCACCCTAAAACCATACACATCATCTATGCCTATAGCGCTTCCTATATAACAGCCGCTTATAAGCAGGGCGCACTTCTTTGCGATTGGAGGAATATAGGCAAAATCGAATTTAAGTTTAAGGAAGAGGACCGCTATAATCGAAAAGAGAAAGGCCCCCGCCGGAATACGGGATATATCCCCGATTATGCCGAAAAGTATCGCGGTACTGAGCGTACATAAAAAGGCCTGCGGAGAACTGACGGAAGATTTTAAGCGTTTACCGGTATGAGATACTTCTTCCCTGCCCTGATCTTCTTTTTTTTTCCGTAAGGTATCCCACGCAAGGATCATCGGCGGGAATACGGCTATGCCCATAATAAAACGGGCAAGCTGAACTACGGCTACCTTGGGTGTGTCCGCTCCCATATCCGCGGCAATAATAGGCGTATCGGTTACACCGCCGGGGATGGCGCACATGAGCGACGTTACCCAATCCAGAGGACTGAACATATGTATCAGGGCGCCGGCTGTGATGTTCAGGATAAAAAAACTTGCAAGCATAATGCAGGCCGGCTTAAAGACCTGGGGCAGCCGCCTAAGATCGCTCCTCTCCATAGTACAGCCTATAAGCGCTCCGGCAACCGCCTGTACCGCAAGCCTTGTCTGGGGCGGCATCCAGGCTGCCTTGAAAAAAATACTCAGCAGCGCGGCCCCAAGCAAAGCGCCGATACGCAGCCCGTTAGGGACTTTTAAGAGAATAAAAAGCAGCCCAAAAATTAAACCAACAACTAAGGTAAACAGTAGATATATTAAATTCATTATGTACCGGCTTGAGGCAAAAAATACAACTATAGTTGCTCTAACTAATATACTAACATAGGTTCGTATAAAAGAATAAGGTAAACTAAAGTTCCGTACAAATTATGAAGAATGATAACCGCGAATTTCACGCCGTACCAAAGTGCTGACCGCCTGTCTGCTACAGGCAGACGGCCAGTGTTTTTTTTAATTTTTCTTTTTTAATAAGGGCTTTATACCAGGACTTATAAGAACCGCAAGGCAAACCAGAAGGGCTATCCCCGTAACCGGCCTTGTTATGATATTGAGCGTCGATTGGAGGAAAGTCTCGCCCGATATGATGGTATAGGCACGGCGCAGGTTGGATTCACAGATGACCCCTAGTACTAGGCCCAGGATCATAGCGGAACTGCTGAATTTGCAGGTTACAAATATAAAACCCGCAAGCCCCGCAACAGCCATAAGGACAACATCAATTGATGTATTCTTGGTAGCAAAGGCGCCGATAGTTGCCATCATGATGATAGCCGGCCCTAGTATGCTGTAAGGTATCTTTAAAACCTGTACAAATATCTTTGCGATAAGCATGGCGGCGAAAATCATTACTATATTGGATACCAACATAGAAGCGAAAGTGGCCGAAAGGTACTGCGGTTGATTGACAAGCAGCAGGGGCC
Organism: Treponema sp.; assembly: GCA_031274035.1. Taxonomy (GTDB): domain Bacteria; phylum Spirochaetota; class Spirochaetia; order Treponematales; family Breznakiellaceae; genus JAISNI01. Next base: position 8,707 of record JAISQR010000377.1, read on the forward strand.
CCATGGTAACCCCTTTGAGCACCAGTGCGCTCATCATTATAGCCGCCGCGTTACCGCCCGGTATACCCAGGGAGAGTAGCGGGACCATAGAACCGCCGCAGGCCGCGTTGTTACCCGCCTCCGGCGCGGCTATGCCTTCAAGCACACCGGTACCAAACTTCTCAGGCGTCTTTGATATCTTCTGTTCCATTGAATAGCACATAAAGGCCGCGATGGTGGCGCCCGCGCCGGGAAGTATGCCGATGATAGTTCCTATAACGGAACAGCGGAATACCGTCCATTTTACCGAGAGCATTTCTTTTATAGAAGGCATCATGGTCTTTATCTTCGAGGTATTACCGACCGTATCCAGCTTTGTTCGTTTAACCGTCTGCTTGAGCACTTCGGTTACCGCAAAAAAGCCTATCATCACGGGGATCATCTCAATGCCGGAGGTGAGAAAACGAGTGCCAAAGGTCATCCGGGGCACACCCAGCAGGGGATCAAGCCCTATACATGCCAGAAGAAGGCCGAGAAGACCGGATATGACGGTACGGCAGATATTGCCGGTATCCAGACTTGTCAGAATGGAAAGCCCCATAAGGCTTATCGCAAAAAGTTCCGAAGGGCCGAAGCTCAAGGCCGCCTGGGTAAGCTGGGGGGAAAGGAGGAGCATACACAGAGCGGAAAATATACCGCCCATAGCCGACGCAACGAGTTGGACTCCAAGGGCCTTCCCCGCTTCGCCCCTCTGAGCCATAGGGTAGCCGTCGTAGGTGGTCGGCGCGCTTGAAGGTACACCGGGAATCTTAAAGAGGATAGCAGTCATACCGCCGCCTGTAATTGACGCGCAGTAGATAGCCACAAGGAAGGCAATAGAACTAACCCCATCCATACGGTATGTAAAGGGTATACCCAGGGCTACCGCCATAGTAGCGCTCACACCCGGCAGAGCGCCGAAGAGAGTGCCCAGGAAGACGGCAAAAATGATGAGCAAGAGCATTTGGGGGGCAAATACTACCCCCAAGCCGTTTATCAATAGATCCAGCATACGCGCCTCACTTAAATTTCTGAAAGATAGATTCAAGGAACAAGGCCGCGTTTCGCAGTAAAGGAACTGACCCCCGCGGCAGCAGGACTCCGAGAAACACCGAAAAGCCTAAATAGAGCAGCAGCATAATGACAAAAGAGGATACCAGGACTACATGGAGACGCCTCTCACCCAGGAGCAGGCTGTATCCTGCCAAAAAGAAAAAGCTCGTTCCGAGAAATCCCAAAGGCTCGTAGAGCAAAGCCATAACGACGAGAATAACCATACCGATAAGGAGTTTGCTTTTCAGAAAACGGAGTATACCGGGAAAAAAATCGGCAAAGGCGGAGCCGAGTTCTTCTTTCTTATGCGTTCTGAAAAATCTAATGATATTATAGCCTATAGCTATTAACAACAGGACAAGAATTGCCTGGGGCCACTGTTCCGCGCCCAGTTCGTTGTCCGGGGATTGCGGCATAGTAGCGCCGACATACCAGAAGCAGAAAATTGAGAACAGGAAGAGCAGCACATTAACAATAAGTTCCAGTACCAATTGTATCACCTCTCAATTTACCTGAAGGGTTCCGCCGCCCGCCGGTTTAAGCCGGGCGGTACAAACGGCGCCCTTCAGTACAGGCAGACTAAAAATCTGCGTTTTTTTATAGGAGTCACGGATATGCGGCTCTACTTCAGTAATCCTATGGCTTTAAGATAATCAGAGAAAACAACATACTCGCCGGTCTGGAGTTTGAGCGTGTCCGCCGCGTTTGCATAACCGGGTCTGTCGAGGTAGCCCGCGTTCTTCATAAATTCCTGATAGGGCGCCATACTCCAGGCCTTCTGTAGGGCCGCGGCCATAGAATCCAGCGCGGCCTTTGGAGTATTTGTACGGGCATAAATAGCGCGCCACGAACCGACAAAGGACTTGATGCCAAGTTCGCCGGTACAGGGTACATCGGGGACCGCCGATACGCGGTTCTCTGAAATAGCTATAAGGGGCGCTATGTCGCCGGAATCCACAAGGCCCTTGATCTCCTCGGCGCCGGTTACGCCAAGGGAAAGGTGTCCGCCGACCAGCGCCGCGCTCATCTCGGCGCCGCCGCCGTAGCTTACGGTTTTGATGTACTTATCAACATCGGGAATGCTTACCCCAAGGGCAAACGCGAGGGTCTGCTTCATGGAAACCGAATCCTGGCCTGTGGCGGTGAGCATTCCGCAGGAGAGTTGCTGGGGATGAGCCTTCGCATAGGCGATAAGTTCGCTAAAGTTACTGTACTTTCCACGCATAGCCTTTTTGGACCCGATGATCAGGTTTGTAGAATGCACCAGTTTTGATACCGGCTGCATTTCTTTCCGGTAATCAAAAGGAAGTATTTTCTGTAGATCCAGCAGGATGATGGACTGGGTACAGAGTACATAGGTGTAGCCGTCGGCAGGTTGTTTGTAGGCAAAATTGACGCCGTTCGCGCCGCCCGCGCCTTCCACATTGACTATCTCAACCGGCACACCCAAAATCTGCTGCAAGAGAGGCTGAAGAGGACGGAGGGTTCCATCAGCGCCGCCGCCTACACCCCAGGGACACACCAGGGTAACCTTACGCTCCCATTTCCACTCCCCCGTTCCGGCGGTATCGTCTTGAGCGCCCGCAAATACACTTCCCGCTCCAAGCAAAATCAGCAGAAGCAGGGACGCCGCAAATTGCACACGTTTCATAAAATTCTCCTCGAAATTTAACAAGAATCTGTTAATAGAGATAAATTATTGACACAGACCAACGGTCTTTAACTTTGTCAAACGGCAAATATCCTATCATGTAAAGAATTTACATGATATTTATTCAAAGATAATAACGCCGTATTTCTATAGTCAATAAAATTTGGACAATTTGAAAGAAAAATAGAGAGTAATCGTAGTAGAATTCAAGCAATGCAGTCATTTTTTAGTGTTTTTGATGAGTTTGGATAGAATTTATATAATGGAAACAGTCCTGAAATGTCAAATTTCGAGATTATATCCCCAATTTAGCTGGAAATGGGCATTATAATTTAATTAGTATAAAGATTTAACGGCGACGCCGACAGACAAGGATAAAAATAGTTTCTCTTAACCTGTCGGCATTGGTCAACAGCCCGGATCACCGTTCCGCGCTAAAAAACACGCGCCGTCAAGCGCGGTCCCCTTCGCTTCGACAAGGGCAGGGCCGCCTGCTTCACCTGCAAGCAGGCTTTTAAGTTTTCCGGTGATTATCTCATCGTGTTCAATCACGCCGCCGGCCAGTACCAGTTCCCTGTTTTTAATCCAGGGCGATCTTTCGGCAACGCTTTTTACCAGGAGCGCCAATTCCGCGGCGCCCGCGCCGAGTATGTCGAGGGCAAGCGGATCCCCTTCCCGCGCGGCCTGGGTAACAAGGGGCGCGAGCGCGGCGACGGCCGCCTTGTCCGCGTCATGGTGGACATACTGGATAAGGCCGGAAGCCTCGGAAAGCGCACAGGCGCTTGTGATCCTCTCCAGCATCACCGTGGGAAGATCGCGGCCTTCAATGCTGCGGAGGCTCCGCGCTATGGCCGTCCTGCCTATCCATGCGGCGGCGCCCTCATCGCCCAGCAGATAACCCAGGCCGCCCGAACGGATCAGCGCGCCGTCAAGCGAACGGCCCAATGCCGCCGAACCTGTTCCCGCTATCAGGCAGTAGCCTTCGCCGCAGCCCAGGCCGCCTATCAGCAGCAGTTCCGCGTCGGTACAGAGCCTTACCGGAATTTCCTCTCCTAAAAGAGAAGCAAAAAAATCGCCGAAGAGTTTCCGCTCCGCACTCCTCCCAAGCCCGGCGCTCCCCAGACAGCCGCCGCATAGATCGGAGCGTGTTAAAGAACATTTTTGCAGGGCAGAATCCAGAATGGTTGTAATGTTATTAAAGGCTTCATTAACCGATACCGAATAGATGTTAGTGCTTCCCCCTTCGGTGCGGGCGGCGATCCTTCCGCTACTATCGCATACCGCAAGCCGCGAATGGGTGCCCCCGCCGTCTATACCAAAATAGAACGATCCTTTCATAAAAAAAGTATATCCGCGGGGAGGAAACTTTGCTATACTGTAGAAGGCATCTTTGCAGCCTATTAACGGGCTTGGGGGAATCGGTTATGACGTTCGGCGGTACCGTGTTTTGGGAATTAGACGATACGGTTTTGAAAAGCGGAAGGATCGGCGTACTCTGTAATCAGGCGGCCTGGCATATTGAAACCGGCGAATATATCTTTGAAACTTTATACAGGCGCGGGAATCTGCGGCTGGTTTTCATGCCGGAACACGGCCTCTTTGGGGAACTTCAGGATCAGGTAAAGCTGGACCGGACAGAACCGTACCGGAAGCTCGGTCTGGAAAAGACCGAATTTGTCTCGCTTTATGGGTCGGACGAAAATTCCCTCAGCCCCCGGCTAAGGCAGCTTGAAGGTCTGGACGCGCTGGTCATAGAACTTCAGGATTCAGGCGCCCGTTATTATACCTTTCTTGCAACCCTGTATTTTCTATTCAAGGTTATTGCCGCCTCCGGCATAAATCTGCCGGTTTACCTGCTTGACAGGGAGAATCCCGCGGGGCGTTTTGTGGAAGGTTCGGCCCTTCCGCAAGATTACGCTTCGTTTATCGGCCTTGCGGGCCTTCCCCACCGTTACGGACTGACCATAGGGGAACTTGCCTGGTACTTTTATGATGAACTTGACGCGCGCTTTCCCCTGCATATCGTCTCTTATAAGGCGCGGTACAAGGCAGGCGGTTCAAGCGCCCGCCTTGCACCCTGGCTTATCCCTCCGTCGCCGAATTTTCCATCGCCTTATACCGCGTTTTTCTATTCAGGCCAGTGTCTCTGGGAGGGCTGCAATGTAAGCGAGGGCAGGGGGACGACGCGGCCCTTCGAGGTATTCGGCGCGCCCTTCATGGAATCGCTCATAGATTACAATAGGGTTCATGGCTATGAAGGCTGGAACGATTCGCGGCATCCTCTTTACGGCAGCGGCGCTTTCCTTCGCTGGCATCGTTTCATTCCTGTCTTCCATAAGTACAGCAACGAATGTTGTTTCGGTTTTCAGTTGATCCTCAATCCGTCCAAGCCCTACCATGCGCTTGCCCATGCCCTAAAAATCGTCCGTTTTACCGCGGAGAATTGCGAAGATTTTGTTTTCCGTCCGGGAAAGTACGAGGCGGGGAATGACAGAACCGCCATAGAACTGCTGGCGGGCGATCCCCTGCTGCTCGATTATTTGAACGGCCGCACCGGTTGGGAGAGCGCCGCCGCCCACTTGCGGAACAGCGAGCAAGCGTGGATTGATAAAACAAAAAAATACCTGCTTTATGGAGAAGAATTAATAAGGGGCGCGTTATGCGGAGCATAGCGTCTTTTATACATAGATGTACGGCTGAAGGGGCGTTTCCTGGCGCGGTATGGATTGTAGGAAATAAGGATGTAGTGCTGGAAACCGGATGCGCGGGCGTTTTGGGGGCGGGGCTGGGGAGTGTTCGTCCTGACAGCATCTACGATATAGCCTCGCTTACCAAGATATTTGTAACGCTTGCGCTTATGCGTCAGATGGAAGACGGCCTTATACGCATGGAAGATACAGCCGGTTTTTTCCTGCCACAGTGGCGCGGTGCGCCCAAGGCGCATATTACTATTAAAGAACTGCTTACCCATACAAGCGCTATGCCGAGCCTGACAGGGCTTTACCGGTACGCCCCTACCCGCGGCGCCATGCTTGAGGCAATCAGGCTCTGCCCGCCGCGGGCCGATAGTCCGGATCGCGTCCTCTACACCTGCGAAGGATATATCCTCCTGGGGGAGATAATTGCGGCTATAGATACACTGCCGCTTGACGAAGTCATTGTAAAGCGTGTTCTTGAACCGCTTGGTATGAAGGATACCTGCTACCGGCCGCCTCCTATATTGCGTGAACGTATTGCGGCTGCCGAGCAGTGTCCCTGGCGAGCAAGGCTTCTGCGGGGCGAGGTACATGACGAGAACGCATTTGTCATGGGCAGTGTAAGCGGCAACGCGGGCATTTTTTCTACGGCCGCGGACCTTGCGGGAATAGCGGCATTCATGCTCGGTTCGGGAAACGCGGACGGTTTTTTACAAACGGCTACGGTCAACATGATGATCCGCAATTACACCGCGGGCAGGGGGCAGAACAGGGGTTTAGGCTGGCTCCTTGCGGGCCCCGGTTCTCCCGCGGGGGATATTATGCCGGCGGATAGTTTTGGACATACAGGCTTTACCGGTACAAGCATCTGGATAGATCCTGTATCCGGCATCTACGGCGTACTGCTCTCAAACCGCGTCCATCCCAGCCGCGATAACGGGAAGATATTCCGTGTGCGGGAAATTTTCCATAATCTTATTGCGCTTAATTACGGAAGATGAATGGGATTCGGCCGTTGCCGCCTCAGTCATCCCCTTCTTTCCTCGCGCCTGTTGCAACCATGTTTGCTCCCTTGGTTTTACCTTACCGTTTACGCAAACTATTTTACACGCCCGCCGCCCGCGTCCATACGGACGGCGTGTAAACCTATTCCCTTACTCCCCGCTCTTAACCAGGTGTATATCCCTTTGAGGGAAGGGAATGACAAGGCCGGCTTCTTCAATCCTTTCTTTTACGTTCCGCATCTGCTCCCAGTATACGGCCCAGTAAAGGTTCCCCGGCACCCAGACGCGGAGCATGATATTTACCGAGCTGTCTCCCAGGGACTGCACCATAACCTGCGGCGCGGGGTCGGCGAGGAAACGTGTCTCCCTGGCAATGATATCCTGCATAACCGCAAAGGCCGTATCAAGGGAGTCGCCGTAGGATATACCTACCGTTATATCCAGGCGCCGCCTGGCATTCCGCGAGTAGTTCTTGAGGGAATTCCCCCAGATGCATGAATTGGGCGCTGAGATAAAAACCCCGTCCGCGGTTTCTAGTATCGTGGTGAATAGGTTCATTTCCTGCACGCTTCCAACTACCGAGCCTACTTCAATAAAATCCCCCTTGGTATAGGGGTGTAGTACAAGAAGGATTATTCCGGCGGCTATATTGCTCAAGGTATCTTTGAGCGCAAAGCCTACCGCAACGCCCGCCGCACCCAGTAGTGCAATAAGGCTTGCGGTATTGACGCCGAAAAGATCGAGGATCATAATAATACAGATAATGATAATACCGTAGGTGATGACAATATTCAGTATAGATACAAGGTTTTTGTCCAGTTTAATAGCGCCGCCTGTTGTCCGGTTGATCAGCTTGCGGGCTATGGTCATAATAATTTTACCGGCAATGAGAATAAAAAGGGCTATAATGATATTTTTCCCTAAATTAAAGAAATCGCCGCTATGGTTGTTCCACAGTTCTATCAATTTCTCTTTCATTTTATAAAACCTCCCCAATAAATAGAGTTATATCATCTGCGGACACTTCGTGTCCAATTGCGCTTGTGGATTTTTTGCGCGAAGCGCGACAAACTCCTCCCGTACCGTTAAATAACACAATGAATTGAGGCCGGGGGTATCGTTTTCTGCCGGTAATACTGTTCCCGAACAGGCCAAGAACCGGAAGGGCATTATAGAGTTCCCTGACCTGGGCTTTGCCGGAGAAAAGGGAACAGAAGAGATTGTCTTTAAAGTGGTGAACCATAACGGTTATAGAATATAACAGAAAGTTGAGAAGAATTCCAGATGTACCTGACGCCGTTCAGCAATTTTACGTTTAAGAAATTTACCGCGAAAGGCGCGAAAAGACACGAAAAGCAAAGTACGCTGCTTCCAAGTACCGCGAAAGTACCCAAATTTGAAAAAATTTAACCACAAGGAGCACAAAGGCGCACGAAGGTTTTGGTAAGAAAACACTCTTCGTGGTTAAAAGTAAAACCGCTGATGCCTATTCAGGGCAACAGCACTTATTTTCAAGTTCGAGAAATTACCAAAATTTAAGAATTTTAACCACAGACCTCACGTCAGACCAAAGGTCTGCAAACACGGACTTTTTGTTCGAACTCCCCGCTTTCGTCCGTGAAGTCTGTGTGGTCAGTGGTTATTCTTCAA
>JAISQR010000475.1 GCA_031274035.1 Treponema sp.
ATGCCCTGAACTATCTGGGCTTGAAGCCGGAGGAATCCCTTGCCTTTGGGGATGAGGAAAATGACATCTCCATGCTGAACTTCGCGGGCTTTTCCGCCGCCCCCGCCAATGCCCTGCAGACCGTCCGGGAAGCGGCGCGCTTCCACATTCCTTCCAACGGAGATGACGGGGTAGCGGCGTTTTTAGAGGAACATCTGGTTTGACGGCAAAGCTTTGCGGGTTTCCTTTTTCCGCCAGGCGGACTGTCTCTTCGTAATGATCCCCAAAAGTACACGCTTGGTCAGCATTTCCGCCGCCCCGATAACCGCCGAATCTTCCCATGGACGCGCCTGGATGATTGTCTTCAGGCCGTAAAACCGGCCGGCCAGGGCGGTGTTCAGGCGGCGGATACATTCCGGGGGAGCGCTGGCAAATTCACCCTCAATAATGACCATCCGCGGATCCAGTATCTTGATGGTATTTATAATCGCGGAAGCCATATAATCCACGGTTTCGTTGACGATGGATACCACCCGCGTGTTTTTTTTCCGGTAAGCTTCCCATATCATTTCACTGTTAAGTTCCCCGCTGTGAATACCCCGGCTTATTTTTTCCAATACACAACGGATCGAGGCGTACACTTCAAGGCATCCCTTGTCTCCGCAGATACAGCGGGGGCCGAGCGGGTTTACTACCATATGGCCCATCTCCCCGGCGGCATGGTGATCGCCGTAATAGAATTCCCCGTTTGATAATATGGAAACGCCGATGCCGTAGGACCAGCGGATGAGCAGCACATTACTCTTGCTCATTACGGCATATTCCTCCGGCTGCATATTATTCATGTGAGCCGCCAGCATACAGTCGGGGTCGTGAAAAATAAAGGCGGGTACGCCGAATTTTCTCTCCACAACAGTCTCCATATCGGCGGGAAAGACGCCGGTAAAGTGATGTACCGAAAAGGGTTTTCTTTCCTCCCGGTTGATAATACCGGGCATGGAAAAACCGATGCTTTTAATTTCCTTTGGATTCTCCACCACTTTAAAAAGCGCCTCCAGAACAGTCAAGATCTTTTTAAAAGCATTTCCGGCGCCGCGGCTTTTTAAATTCAGGGCCCTGCTGCATATCTTCTTTCCGTCCAGCGTTATAACCGCACCGCAGATCCGGTGCATCTGAATATCAATGCCTATTATCCGGTTTTTTTGATGGTTGATGGTATACAGCCTGGGGTTGGGACCCTTATTGGCATCACTCTGCCCGGTATGCTCAACAATTACCTTCTTTGCCAACAGACAGGCGGTATGGGTGGAAATGCTGCCCCAGGAAAGGCCGGTATGTTTTTGAAGTTCCTTTTTGGTTAACGGGCCATAGCGGCGTATGCAATTAAAAACACGGTACAAACTATTTCCGTTAGCATCAGCGGGATAGACAACTTTCAAGATTTTATACCCTGGCTTTGGATTTGTCAGGCAGGGATTTTTTTAATTCCCCGCCTGACAAAGAAAAGCGTTTACTTTCTGCGGATATTCTTGCGAATGTCAAAACCTACGGCGGCAATTATAATCAAACCCTTAATAATGTTCTGCCAGTAGGGATTAACACCGATAAAAGTAAGGCCGTAGTTAATGATACCGAATACCAGAACCCCAAGAATCATCCCGGGGATTGTACCGATACCCCCGGTATTGGAAACGCCGCCCACCACGCAGGCGGAAATGGCGTCAAATTCATAGTTAAGGCCATAGGCGGAGGTGGCCCCCCCGGTACGGCAGCATTCAAGAAAACCGGCGATACCGTATAAAGTACCGGCCAGCATATAAACCCCGATAAGGTTAAGATCCACCCTGATCCCGGAAACCATGGCGGATTCCTGATTACCCCCCACGGCATACACGTTACGGCCGAAGCGCAGCTTTGCCAGAACAAACCAGCAGATGGCGCAGATAGCCAGGGCAATCACGATGATAACCGGAATACCCGTTCCGGGGATAATACCGGATCCCAACCATGTAATACTGCCCTTGATACCGCCTATGGGCTGGGATTTATTGGGCGGAATGTCAAAATAAAGCAGATTGATGCCCCAGGCCATTACCTGGGTACCCAGGGTAACAATAAAAGGCACAATTTTAAACTTGGCGATCACAAAACCGTTGAACAAGCCCAATATTGAGGTAATGGCAATGGCGGCAAAAAAAGGAACGATGATGGGAATATTTCCCATTTCCGGATAGAAACGGCGGGCATACTCCATGGTCTGCCCCAGAGAAGCGGTAATAACCGCCGCCAGTCCGACGATACGCCCGGCGGAAAGATCCACGCCCCCGGAAATAAGTATAAATGCCATGCCGCAGGCAATAATAAGGCGTGTAGAATTTTGCAATGCCACATCGCGTAACACCTGCAGCGAAAGGAAGCGGGGATTGATGATGCTGATGATTACGATAAGCATCAACAACGCCAAAATGATAACCTTATCACTGATCCAGCGGCGAACTTTGTTAAGTCCCTTGCTTGCTGTTAAGTCCATACAAGATCCTTCCTTAAACCATGAATTTTGTTGCTAGCTTTAATATGTTTTCCTCGGTAATTTCGTCTCCGGTTAGCTCACCGGTTTTGCGCCCCTCACACATCACCATTACCCGGTCTGCCATGCCGATAAGCTCCGGCATTTCGCTGGATATGAAGATGACGCATTTTCCCTCCCGGGCTAAATTCTCAATGATTTTATAAATTTCATATTTGGCGCCCACATCAATACCCCTGGTCGGTTCATCCAGAAGCAGCACTATCGGCTCTGTTTCCAGCCAGCGGGCAATGAGGGTCTTTTGCTGGTTCCCGCCGGAAAGGGAATTGACCGGCGTACGCAGGCTGGGAGTTTTGATGCTCAGATGCTCCACCTGGCGTTTGGCAATCACGTTACACTGCTGGGAATTGATATACCCGAAAAATTTGGCCAGTTTTTTATAACTGGCGATGTATATGTTTTCTGCCACGCTCAGCACCGAAAACAAACCCTGCCCTTTACGGTCTTCGGTAAGAAGGGCAATCTCATTAGCCATGGCATCCCGGGGCGAATTGATCTTAACCGTTTTACCGCCCAGAGACAAGCGGCCTGATTTTATGGCCCGAAGGCCAAAGATGGATTCTATCAGTTCGGTGCGCTGAGCCCCGATAAGCCCGCCGATTCCCAATATCTCCCCCGCCCGGAGCTCAAAAGAAACATTCTGAAAACTGTTGTCATGAATGGAGGAGTATTCCTCCACCCGCATATACACTTCCCCCGGCACATGATTCCGCGGCGGGAAACGGTTGGTAAGATCCCTCCCGACCATTTTCGAGATGATCATATCTTCGGAAATATCATTGATAGGCCAATTCCCCACGGTATGACCGTCACGCATGATGGTTACTTCATCGGCGATCCGTTTAATCTCATCGATTTTATGGGAAATATAGATGATGGAAACCCCGGTGGCCTGTAATTCACGGATAAGTTCAAACAGCCTGTCGACTTCCTCGGCAGTAAGGGAACTGGTAGGTTCGTCCATGATGATAACCTCGGCGCCGAAAGATACCGCCTTGGCAATCTCGATAGACTGAATATGTGATACCGAAAGGGTTTTAACGATGGTGTGGGGATTCAGGTTTACCTTGAGGCGCCCCAAAAGCTCGCTGGTATCACGCTCAACCTTTTTAAAGTCAACGGTAATGCCCTTTACCGGCAGCCGGCCCAGCCAGATATTTTCCATCACGGAAAGATGCGGTTCGGGGTGCAGTTCCTGGTGAATCATGGCGATGTGATCTTTAATGGCGTCCAGGGTACCGGAATAATGGACGGGCGCCCCATTGTGGATAATCTCTCCCGAATCCCGGTTGTATATACCGAAGAGACATTTCATCAAAGTACTTTTCCCCGCGCCGTTTTCACCCATCACCGCATGAACCGATGCCGGCCGCACCTTTAGGGTGACATCGTTTAAGGCCTGAACGCCGGGGAAGGCTTTGCTTATGTGTAACATTTCCAGTACATATTCGCTGCGCTGTTCCATCCTGCTCCATCGCTCCTTTGAAAAGAAACACCGGGCAAAGCCCCGGTGTGTTTCCGGGGAAACAGGGTACTCCCCCGTTTCCCCGGAAGGATATTTTCAGTATATCCTGAATTAGTTGAATTCGGCCAGATTGTCCTTGTTCACCGCCACATAGGGAATCCAGACATAGTGCCCGTCCAGCTTATAGCCCAGGGCGGCATCGGTCACCGCTTCACCCTTGGCCAGAATATTGCAGAGCTGGACCACGGCGTATCCCTGGTTTTTCGCATCGTTCAGCGCCGTCGCAAGCATGGTACCGTCGGCAATGGCGCCCTTTCCGGCTTCGGTGGCGTCCACGCCAAGTACGGGTATATACTTCCCGCCGGTAAAGTAGCCCTGGGCTTTCAGGGCCTCAATGGCGCCCAAAGCCATATCGTCGTTGTTGGCAAAGACCGCTTCAATGTTACTGTTGGCGGCAAGGAAGGTAGCCATCACGTCCTGGCCCTTTACCCGGTCCCACATGGCGGTATTCTGGGCTACGACCTCGAAGGGAACGCCCCTTTCCTGCAGGGCCTTCTGGCAGTATTCGGTACGAAGTTCGGCATCCTGGTGGCCGGGCTCGCCGCTGAGAATAACAATCTGCAGTGTGCCGTCTCCGTTTATGTCAACTTCGCTCTTATGGGCTTCCCAGTAATCGGCCATGGCCCAGCCCTGCTGCTGGCCGGATTCCTCCGCCCTGGCGCCCACATAGTAAACCTTGTCCCAGAGGGCCATGGCTTCACTGAAGGGCTCGGTGTTAAAGAACACCACCGGAATATTGGCGGCCTTGGCCTTATTGATAACCACATCGGCGGCCGAGCGCTCCTGCATATTCACGGCCAGGGCGCTGTAGCCCTTGGTGATGTAAATATCAATATTGTTATTCTGGGTTACCTGATCGGCCTTACTGTCGGTAAAGTCTATGGTGATACCCAATTCGTTTCCCTTGACCTGCATATTATTGCGCTGTTCGGTCAAATAGGTGTCGTCATATTTGCGGATGGAAGCACCGATGATAATGTTCTCCGACTTACCCGCGGCCCTGTTACAAGCGGCAAAACTGAATACCAGCATGCCCATCAAAATCACTCCTAAAACCTTTTTCATTCGTAGACCTCCTCGTCCATAAATAAAATATTTTTAGAGCGCGATACCGCGCTCCAATTACCCCTTTTGTCCCTTACCATACCGGCCGCTGCAGATAATCTTCGTAGTTTATCCGCTTAATGGGAACCAGGTTTAACCATGCCATTACTTCCATCACTTCCTTGGTAAAATCGCCGTAAACAAGCGGGAAATGATGGGAAAATTGCTGGGCCAGGATGGTATTTACCAGATTTTTGGCGCTGATACCTTCACGGTTGAAGCTCAGGTTCCCCATCCAGCCCCGGGAGCCGCAGAAACTTTTTTTCTCGTAATCGATGAATTCCCCGCCGGCCAGGAACATTTGGTCCCATTCCCCGGCAAAACGGGCTATTGTCACAGGCCCCGCCCCGATGACCATGTCGTGGGCCACCCCCGATACCGTGGGAGCTTTGCCCTCCTCGTGAGCCATGCCGCTGTAATTCACCCCCAGTTTATACCCATTTTTCCCGGCGAAACGTTTGGCGGAAGGGCCGCAGTGCCAGAGCAGGATGGTGTTATCGGCTTCGTCAAAAGCCGACAGATCCATCAAAGTGGTTATATCATCCGCAAGATAGCTCAGCAGGAGCATGCTCACGGCGCTGGTAAGATCGCCCTCGCAGGCCGCCACGGTTCCCTTTTCATTCAGGTTTGCGATGGTGGAACATACGCTGTATTTAAATTCATCCTGAAATTTGGGCCAGCAGGAAATGGCCAGGGCGTCGTATTTTGTTTCGCCCAGGAAATCGTCGTAAGCCTTTTCAAAGCGCGCCGAATCGCCTATCCAGGGCTTGGCGGATTCCATAAGCTCCGAAGCGTTTGCCAGGATGCGGTCGATATAGGGCTGTATCTCGGCATCGGTATATTTCACGGCGCGGTCGCGAATCTCGTTCCACTCATGCAGGCGGTGAACCCGCAGTCCCGGCAGGCGGTGAACCATTTTGCGTTCATCATCGTAGAGATCGTTAAATCCGGGGGCAACCCCGCCGATGAGGGCCACGCTGGAATTACACAGCCGTTTGACGGCCCTTAGGGCGCGGACGGTGATTTTAAACCGGTCAATAAACAGGGGATCCTCCACATCTCCGAAAAACCATTTGACCGGTATCCGGTCCTCGTTAAGATAATGACCGATAATGCCGCTGTACATATTAATGCTGCAAAAGCTGTTAAAGGGAACAGGCCCGTCCTGGGCAAATTCGGGAATGGCCCAAAGGCCCAAAACAGCGTTGCGGACCCTGGCAAAGATGGGGGCCAAAAACCCCGAAGAATAGCTGGTGTTCTGCAAAAGCACAAAATCCACCGCTTCCCCTTCCAGTTTCCGTACCGCTTCGTAGGCGTCATCGGCGGTGATAACCTGTTTGGGATAAACGTACAGTTCATAGCCCAATTCCCCGGCCATGTCCCGCAGCCGCCCTGACATGCGGGAAAACACGGACGCCTTGTCCCCGAAGAAACTAAGCTGGGAAGAACTAACCAGGCCTATTTTTAAGACAATAGACATATTAACCGTCCTTAAAACACCGAAATTTCGCCGAAATATATCAATCATTGATAAATAACGGTTTATGCTAACATGCCTGTTTTTGAAAGTCAAGTTTTTTTTAGTTTTTATTTTCATTTTTTCTGTAAACATTTGCTTGACAAATCAACCCAGGGATGATTTATAATGGGTAAATGCCGCACAAAACGGGAGAACATCATGGACACCGGAATTGATGGAATTGATGTATTATACGATGTATTATGCATAGGTGAAATGGTGATTGATTTTACCCCGGGCAGAGAAGAAGCCTCGTACATACGCCATGCGGGGGGCGCTCCCGCAAATGTAGCCATTTCCGTGGCCCGTATGGGGGGGAAGGCCGCCTTTTGCGGCAGGGTAGGGGACGATTTGTTCGGCGGGTATCTTCTGGGCGTACTGCGCGATAACGGGGTTGTTTTGTGCGGCGGCGGCCCCACCGCTGACGCGGTAACCACCATGACCTTTGTAACATTAACGGCAGACGGAAACCGGTCCTTTACCTTTGCCCAGAAAACAGGCGCCCACCTGTTTTTAAAAGAAGAGGATATCACCGCGGATATGATTAAGCGGACCAGGATAGTACATACCGGATCTTCCATATTATGCGGGGGTACCGCTCCGGCGGCGGCGCTGCGGGCCGTTACACTGGCAAAAGAACAGGGCCGCCTGGTCAGTTTTGACCTCAATTACCGCGCACTCCAATGGAAAAGTCCCAAGGATTGCCATGACCAGGTTGCCAAAATTCTTCCCTTTGTTGATTGCTTAAAAGTTTCGAACGAAGAGGCATTTTTATTCGGCGGGGAAGAAGAGTTGCCCAACATTATGCGGCAATTTGATATTCCCCTCCTGGTGCTGACCCGCGGTGCGGGACCGGGTACGGTATTTTTTAATAACAAACGCTGGCATCGTCCTTCGGTGCGCAGCGGCGCCGTTGATACGACCGGGGCGGGGGACGCCTTTTGGGGGGTGTTTCTCCACACCCTGGTTTCACGGGGGGTTGTTACGCGGGAGGATATAGCCGAGCCGTATCTTGTGGAGGCGCTGAAGCGGGCGATGGCGGCAGGGGAGCTTGCCATCCTCAAACCGGGGGCAATCGACTCATTGCCCGCAAAACAACAGGTGGATGAGGCGCTGGCCCTGTATGAATGATCCCGGTTATTGGCACAATACACCCCTTATCTATTCGCCGTCGCTTATCTGCCTGGATATGTGCAATCTGGAAAGCCAGGTGCGGATTCTTGAAGATTCGGGCATTGAAGTTCTGCATATTGACATCATAGACGGATACTTCAGTCCCAGTATGCCCTTGGGCCTGGAGACAGTCCGGGCCATAAGAAAAAAAACAAAAATGCGTTTTGATGTACATTTAATGGCAAATGGTAACGACTATTTTATTGATGAACTCCTTGACCTTGACCCGGATCAGCTTATTTTCCATATTGAAACCGAAAAACATACCGACGCCCAGCTTGTTCGAATTAAAGAGAGGGGGATCCGCGCGGGGGTGGCTTTAAAACCCTCAACACCGCTGGCAGTTTTGGATTATGTACTTGAAAGGTGCGATACGGTTATGTTAATGCTCATCAATCCGGGATATGCCGGACATTCGGGGGAAAAACAGGTCCCCTATGCCTTTAGGAAAGTGACGGAACTGCGCCGTATGATTAACGACCGGGGACTATCGGCAAAGATAGAGCTGGATGGAAGAATTTCCGTAGAAAACATTGAACAATACGGCGCCGGCATTGCGGATATCTTTGTCATCGGCAGCACATGTATTCCGGCAGGTAATGTAGGCCCCGGAATTCGGCGGATGAATGAATTGAGGAAAAAATTGTTAAGTACGGAGCGGGGGCAGGGAAATGAATACCGCTGAAAAATTTATCCGGGTACGGGATACCGTTTTACGGGAAAACGAGCAGGCCCTTGCAAGGGTGGATGTGCAGGCCGCGGTGAGTCTTGTCAACCATATAGTAAACGCCCGTAAAGTTTTTTGTGTCGGAGTCGGACGGGTACTGCTTTCCTTACAGGCTTTTACCAAGCGTTTGGCCCACCTTGGCATTGACGCCCATTATGTCGGCGAGATCACCGAGCCGGCCATCACCGGCGAAGATTTGCTTATTGCCGGTTCCGGCAGCGGTGAAAGCCTTTTCCCCCTTTCAATTGTCCGGAAAGCAAAAAGCTTGGGGGCGCTTGTGGTCCATATCGGCTCAAATCCCAAAAGCAGTATGGCGGAATTTACGGATATGATGATCCGCATTCCGGTCCGTACCAAATTGGCGCTGGAAGATGAAATTGATTCCCAACAGCCGATGACTTCCCTGTTTGAGCAGTCTTTGCTGCTCTTTGGTGATATTATTGCCCGTATGATTATTGAAGAAAAGGGCCTGGATTTGTACAACCTGTGGCAATACCATGCCAACCTGGAATAACGGAGAAGCCCATGGATGAGAAACACCTTTCGGCCTATGTCGGCAGTATGCAGCAGGCGGCCTCTGTGCGTCCCCTTATCTATACGGAGGGCCGCGCCGGAGGCATGAAGGCCTATGAGGTAAAGAACGGCGCTCTGCGGTATGTGGTGATGGCGGATAAGTGCCTTGACATCGCCGATTGCAGTTACAGGGGGATAAATCTCAATTTCTTATCCAAACCGGGATTGATGGGACGCAACCACTTTGATACCCATGGAGAGGAGGCCCGGCGGAGTATTATGGGGGGCCTCTTTTTTACCTGTGGGTTGGAGAATATCTGCCCGCCTTGTATTGACGAGGGGATTGACTATCCGATGCACGGCCGTCTGCGTACCACCCCCGCCGAACATCTTTGTTCCGATGCTTCCTGGATAAACGGGGAATATCAGATCACCCTCTCAGGGGAGATGCGCGAGGCGGAACTTTTTGGTGAAAATATGCTGCTGCGCCGTACTATCATGACGAAACTGGGGACAAAAACCATTGTACTACGGGATGATTTTAAAAACAACGGATTTGAAACGCAGCCGATGATGTTATTGTACCATTTTAATTTTGGGTACCCTTTCTTGACGGAAGCTTCCCGTATAATCATTCCGGCCGAGAAAACCGAAGCGCGGGATGCCTCAGCGGATCTTGCCCGGTGGAATGTGATGGATGCGCCTAACCCCGGCGCGGCCGAGCAGGTTTTTGTACATGAACTTCGGGCCGGCGGGAACGGCCGGACCTTTGCCGCGGTGGTAAATGATGATTTGGGCATCGGCGTAAAACTTTGCTTTAACAAAAATGTCCTGCCCCGTTTTATGGAGTGGAAATCCACCGCGGCGGGAGATTATGTTATGGGCTTAGAACCGGCCAACAGCAGCGTCTTGGGACGTTTGGACCAGAAAAAGAGCGGATTGCCCGTACTGGCGCCGTTTGAAAGCAAACAGATTGATATCACCGTTGAGATATTGGAAGGTGAGGAAATCAGTGAGCTTTACCAAGATCCCCTGCTTGGCTGAAAAATAGAATTTATGGAGGATTACTATGAAACGTTCGGAGATCAACGCACAGTTAAAAAAGACCGCTGCCTTTGTTGAAAAACTCGGGTTTAAGCTCCCCCCCTTTGCCTATTGGACCCCGGAGGACTGGCGGAACAAGGGGCATGAGTATGATGAAATTCGCGATAATATGCTGGGGTGGGATGTAACCGACTATGGTGAAGGCCGCTTTGACGAACTGGGGCTTACCCTGGTGACCATTCGTAACGGCAACCAGCATCAACAGGAGAAATACCCCAAACCCTATGCGGAGAAAATATTTATCCTTGAGCAGAACCAGGTGTCCCCCATGCATTTTCATTGGATAAAAATGGAGGATATTATCAACCGGGGCGGCGGTATCATGCTGGTACAATTGTACAATAAAACGGCGGATAATCAATTGGCCGATACGGATGTTTTTGTTAAACAGGACGGACGCCGGCACTATCTCCCCGCGGGATCAAAAATACGTTTAAGCCCCGGGGAAAGTATTTCCTTTGAAAAAGAGGTATACCATGAAATAACCGTGGAACCGGGAACCGGACCCGTCCTTGCCGGTGAAGTCAGCCAGTGTAACGATGACAATACGGACAATTATTTTCTGCGGCCCCTGGGGCGTTTCCCCAAGATCGAGGAAGATGAAGCGCCGTTCCGGCTGCTATGCAATGAATATCCCCCGGCGGCGGATTGAAAAACCGGAAAATGGCCGCCGGCTAGTCCCGCCGCTCGATCTTTCCCCCCAGGGAGGCAAGCCGGTCAACCAGCTTTTCATAGCCCCGCTCAATCTGGTATACATTGCGGATCACGCTGGATCCTTCGGCGGTCAGGGCGGCGATTACCATGGCCATGCCGGCCCGGACATCGGGGCTGGTCAGCTCTGAACCGGCGAGCCGGGAGGGGCCGGAAATAACCGCCCGGTGGGGATCGCAGAGGACTATCCGCGCCCCCATGCCGAT
>JAISQR010000480.1 GCA_031274035.1 Treponema sp.
TTCAAATTCTTCGCGGCTTATGTCGCTCGGATAATGGTGTCTCGCCATAACATTCCTCCCTCCCATATCTATACACCTTTTCCACTATCTTGCCAAGATATTAGACAGGCTCTAAGGAGTGGTAAGAACTGTGGAACTTCCGCCCGGCGTCTTTGAGGAGTATCCCTTTCACTTCACCGTTCCTGTTTTCCAATACGGCAGTCTTCCAGTTCCTTTAAACGCGCATCTTCAATTTTTACATGGATGTTTTTCTCTTGGGTAGGGATGACCAGCCCCTTGGGTCCGTTCTTAGCGCGGCGCAGGTACTTAACCTGAGTGTAGAAAAGATCCCCTTCGCCGTTATTGCGGCCTTTTGAATAGAACAGGGCTAGATTCCCCGCATCGAGCAGGATGTCAAGCGGGACGCTCTTGCCGGGTTTCTGCTTGATAAACACGTAAGAACCGGGAAAATCCCGTGCGTGGAGCCAGAGATCGTTTCCCTTCACATGCCGGCGGAGCAGTGCGTCATTTTCCGCAGCATCCCTTCCCACTATGATAAGCCAGTCCCCGCCGGGCCTGCCGCCGGTACGGAAACTAAGGCCCGGTCTCCTGCGGTCCGCGTTGAGCGTTTGGGGTGAAGCTCCGCTTTTCTGTCCTTTCCCCTGCATAAGCCTGTTAAGATGCAGAGGATTGGTCTCGGCAAGCAGCTTTGCGTATTCTTCCTCAAGGCGCTTGAGGGAACGCGCGCCTTCCTCAATTTCGGCCTGTATATCCTCAAGGCCGTTTTTCGCCTTCCGGTACTCTTCGTAGTAGTACTCCGCCATTGCGGAAGGGTTTTTCAGGGGGGGAAGCCGTATCCTGATGATCCCCTCACGGTAGAAATTTTCCGCTTCAAGCCATGTATCGCCGCTCTTTATTACCCCTAGATTCGCCAGGATAATATCCCCGTATTCTTTAAGCCTTTCCGACGCCGCATAATCGGCTTCCTTGACCCGCAGCTTTTCAAGGGAAGCGCTGAGCCTTGCAATGCTGCCGTCAAACTTTTTCTTTACTTGTTCCCGCAGCTTTTCAAGGGACAGACCTCCCCCGTGTTCGGTATACCATGCGTCCAGTTTTTCGTTAAAGGTTCCCGGCGTTTCAAATTCCCGTACTTCGTAAACGCGCTTTTTTTCCCTGTAAGTACCGGAATCGGCCCCCGCCGCGTCCATACCGGCAGGACATTCGGGGACAGGGCCTGAGCCGAACTCCTCTTCCGGCGCATAACGGCCTCCCGAAACTTCCCCCCGCTTGGGCAGGCGCTTCATGGCATCCAGTACCGCGCCGTCCGGGGCGGTAACAACGACATTTGCCGCATTTGACCAGAGCCTGATATAGAGCCGGTAATGATTTTCGCCTTGCCGTACCAGGAGCCTTATAATGCGGTTATCGCCAAGCTGCACGGCTTCTTCAATCCAGCCGTTTACAATGCGCGAATTGAGGAATTCAGCAAAGCGCAGGGGCTTGTCGGTCTTGGGAAAACCGCGGAAGGTCTCGTGCAGCCGGCAGGCGCCGGGGCTTAGGCTTATGAGAAGGAGATGCGTCTTTCCCCTGCCGTAAAGCCTCAGAGCCATAACATCGTAGGCGCTTTGCAGGGCTTTCTGTATCTGCATTCCCGGTAATTCCAGTTCCGAAAGCACAAGGTTGATCTCTTTCCAGTTAAGGGACATAGGGCCTCCTAGGAGCCTGTGGGACTTTGGTAAATTTTTGCATATTCATGCAAAAATTCCGATTAACGAGGCTCCTAGGAGCCTCGGACACTTCGTGTTCGATTGCGCCTTTTATATCTACATGACAATATACCGTTTTAATCTTATACTGTGGAAGGGGGTTGCTATGAGTGAAACGAAGATTGAACTTATACAGGGGGATATTACCCAGGCGGCGGTCGATGCCATAGTTAACGCTGCGAATTCAAGCCTTATGGGGGGCGGGGGAGTGGACGGCGCCATACACCGGGCTGCGGGGCCCAGCCTGCATGAAGAATGTATGCGGATAGCCCAAGAGCTCAAGGATATTCCCGGCGGCCCATGCCCCGCAGGAGAAGCCGTGATAACCGGCGCGGGGATGCTTCCCTGTAAAAACGTCATCCATACCGTAGGCCCGGTCTGGCAGGGCGGCGGCCGCGGGGAGCGGGAACTTCTTGCGGGGTGCTACCGGAAAAGCCTGCTCCTCGCTGCCGGGCGCGCGCTCAAGGTTATTGCCTTCCCCAATATCAGTACGGGGGTTTACGGTTACCCCAAGCGGGAAGCGGCTTCCGTTGCCCTGGAAACAGTATGGGAATGTCTGGAGAAACGGCCTCAAATTGAAAAGGTGATATTTGTCTGTTTTGACCATGAGAATTTTCAGATTTATAGGGAAATGCTGGGGGTTGTATGATCCGTCTTAATCCGGCGCTTTGTGTTTTTCTGATCTTGTCCGCCTTTTTAGGCGCATGTTCCGGTACATGGAGGGAAGGGCGGACCGAAAGATCATCCGGGTATGAAAAGGAAATAGTACAGGACGGCGGAAGCGCGGCGGCTTGGGACGCGCCTCTTGCGGCGAGGGAAAGCCGATACGCACTCCTGCGCGGATGCGCGGCGGAGCTTGCGGCGGCTATGGACGACCGGTTCCTTGCGGCGCAGGTCATTATGGCCGGCCTTGACGGGAAAGACCGGCTTAGTCAGGTTATGCAGGACATTTACCGCGCGGTCCCTCCCGGCGCTATCATGCTTTTCAGGTACAATCTTGATTCCGAAAAGGCCCTTGTCCGGGCGCTGCTTGCGGAATGCTCCGCGTTTGTCGCGGAGGCGGGCATGAACGGCATCTACCCCTTTATGGCCGTGGATCACGAGGGAGGCGAAGTGCACCGTTTCGGCCCCGGCGTGGAGCGCCTTCCCAGCGCCGCTTCCTACGGGGAAATAGCCCGGAAGCAGGGCAGCGGTGAAGCCCTGCTTCTTGTGGAAGCCGACGCCCGCCGTTCCGGGCAGGAGATACGGGCGCTGGGGATTACCATGAACCTTGCGCCCGTAGCGGAATTTCTGACGCCTGAGAATAAGGCGTTTCTGGCGGAACGTTCCTATGGAAGCAGCGGTAGTTTTACCCAGGATGCGGCGGCGGCCTTTATCCGCGGAATGGCCGCTTCCGGGGTAGCCTGCGTGGTAAAGCATTTTCCCGGTAATTCATCGGGCGATCCCCACAGGGAAAGAATAAGCCTCAGCCTGGATAGAGAATCCCTGGACCTGCTGGCAGGGCCCTTTGCCGGTCTTATCAAAGCCCCTGCTTCCCAAAACTGCCGTCCTGCCGGCATCATGATCTCCCACAGCATTGCAGCCGCCCGCGATCCGCTTCGTAATGCCAGCCTTTCCCCCCTTATCATCAGGGACTGGCTGAGGGGGGAACTGGGGTTTGAGGGCATAGCCTTGGGCGATGATTTTTCTATGCCGGCGATAGCCTTGTCCGGCATGGGGACGGAGGAAGCCGTAGTCGCGGCCCTGGAAGCCGGCATTGACATGGTGATGGTCTGGCCTAGGGATATTGTTTCCGTGCATAAGGCCATAGTATCCGCCCTTGATTCGGGCGCTCTTTCCCGCGAAAGGCTAAGGGAAGCGGTTACCCGTATCCTCTGCGAGAAGCTGCGCTTTGGGCTTGTGCGCGGGGAAGGGCCCTCCGCGGTTTCAATATCCTTGAGCCTGGAGGGGAACCGTGTATTTAATTGAGCGGGAACGTATCCTAGGAGCCTGTTGCACTTGTAGGTTTTCATGGCTTTTTTGCTAAAAAAAGCCATGAAAACCACGATTATCCGGCATCCTTACGCAGTTTGTAAGGTAAAAAACCGCCTAATCAGCGG
>JAISQR010000488.1 GCA_031274035.1 Treponema sp.
CAGCCTGCGCAACCAGAATACCGGTTTACAAACGCAGAATACGGACCTGCAAGCACAGAATACAAGCCTGCGCAACCAGAATACCGGTTTACAAACGCAGAATACGGACCTGCAAAGCCAGAATGCCAGCCTGCGCAATCAGAATACCGGTTTACAAACGCAGAACACGGACCTGCAAGCACAGAATACCAGAATGCAAACCCAGAATACCGGTTTACAAACACAGAACACGGACTTGCAAAGCCAGAATGCCAGCCTGCGCAATCAGAATGCTGGTTTACAAACGCAGAACACAGAACTGCAAGCACAGAATACCAGAATGCAAACCCAGAATACCGGTTTACAAGCGCAGAACACGGAACTGCAAGCACAGAATACCAGAATGCAAACCCAGAATAGTGAATTTCAAAGGATAATTACCGAAAGGGAAACATTCATCCAGAATCTTCAAAGCCAAAACGGTGAATTGCAGGCAAATATGAACAGACTGCGGGAAAATATCAATTCCCTGCTGAACCAGTAAATATAAAGGTAACTACTCAGGCATCATGCGGGGATAGCGGGAGGACCGGCTAATGGACGCTGCGTTCAGCGCCTAATGAGCCGGTGGAGCGGAAAGGGGGCCCCCTTTGTTAAAAGCGCTTGAAAACACGTATGAACAATCGCATATCCTGAGTAATTACGAAAATTTTGCGCGCTTTGCGGTTAAAAATGGAACCGGCGCCGGTATGACTGCATTGCGGAGTCTCCTGTAATTACCGGTTTCCGTTTACTGCCGTGCGTTGCTGTATATAATCCTTTACCTGCCGGCTCTGTTCTTCCGATAATCATACTATGAAATTCCGGTCATTATCTCCTATAAAATTAAGGATATGTGTTTTGTTTATCCTTTCTGCCGTTTCTCCGGCTGTACCTGCACAGGAAGTAATAGGCCAGCAGAATTTTATCCTTGTACCCGCCTCTCCAAGTATTTCCGCTGCGGTTACAGATGAGGAACTTGCTGTTGATATTGATGATATCCGCATAGAACAGAGGGTGGACGGAGGTTTTCATCTTTTTATCAGGAAAAAACCGAATATAAAGTCCGTGCTCCTCACCGAATCGGTAAAGGACAAAGCATACAAGATTGATAACTACGCATACCGCTGCCTTGAATGGAATGAAGTAAACGGCGATGAAATCCGCATGCTTAACGGGATTCCTATTCCCCAAGAGAGTAAGATATACTCCCTTGTTGATTCTACGCCGGAATTTCATAGTGAATTCGGAGATGCCTTCCATATCTACATTCCCTATATACTCCATTACGGCTATGAGTGGGCAAGATATGGAGAGGTTTATATAACAGACGGGACCTTTCTCAATATCCGATCCTTTTCCGCCCCCTATGCCGACTACAGCGGTAGTTTTCGGGATAATCCCTTTACTATCAGTGTAACGCAGAATCCCCTAAAGGGGAATCCCGAAACCAATTTTATGAAGGATGCGGTAAAATCCTATACTGAAATAGTCGAGCAGGGGCGCGGAGACCTCATTTATTCCCTGGGGCCGGCTGATCTAGTGGACAAAATAGCGGTATCTCTGGCTAAGGAAAAGGGCAAAACCCTTGACTTGGTTATCTGTATTGATACAACAAACAGCATGAAGGATGATATAGAAGCGGTACGCAGCGCTCTTATTCCTACGATCAGAAATATTATCGCCGATTTTAAGGAATTCCGTATAGGCATGGTTCTTTACCGGGATTATTTTGACGAGTATCTGACTAAGAGCATTCCCTTTACCAGGGATTTTGCTACGTTTCAGAAGGATCTTAACGAAATCAAGGTGGGGGGCGGACGTGATATTCCCGAAGCGGTCTACGAAGCCCTCTACGATGCCGCAGTCAAGTACGATTGGGCCGCTGAAGCCCGTCTCCTTATCCTGATAGGTGATGCACCCCCACATCCCCGGCAACGCGGTAATATTTCCAAGGCTATGGTCGATGCGGAAGTTGTTAAACACGGTCTTAAAGTAAACGCGATACTCCTTCCTCAGTAAGGCCAAAGAACCCAAGCGTAGCATATACAGACTACAGTACTGTTATTGCCAAATTCAAATTGCTAGCAGCTTGTTGCACTTCGCGAAACTCTTAGTCTACTATAATTAGTTCAATAAGACCTGATAAAGCCTTTGAGTTATGGTGATTTTTTTATACCATAACTAAAAGATTGAAATACAAGCTGTTTTGTTTCTTCCCTAAATACCGGACAGCAGTGATTTCCACCGAATCAGTATGAAAAAATAAGAGCTTAACCTTTAACCGCGCCGGCCATCATACCTTTAACCAGTTTATCCTGTCCAAAAACATACAGTAAGATGATGGGCAGAGAGGAGAGCGTAAGGAGGGCCATGATAAGGGGAACATCCATGGTGTATTGCCCCTGATACTGCCAGACCGCCAAGGGCAGGGTATAGCTTGTTGGCGATTGGGTAAGAACCATTACAAAACTGAATTCATTCCATATAACGACACCATTATAGATAGCTAGAGTTGCAAGCCCTGACCGGGATAGGGGAAAAATAATTTTAAAAAAGGTACTAAATTTACCGCACCCGTCAATTTCGGCGGCTTCTTCCATTTCCCGTGATATTCCCTGCATAAACGCCGTTAAAACAAAGACCGAAAGGGGCAGATTAAAAGCCACATTCGGCCCGATAAGGGCGGTTAAATTGTCATACATACCGGTTCGTATTGCCATACTGAACACGGGTATCAGGGTGATATGGATGGGGATAGACATCGCCGCCACGATAAGAGAGAAAATCGGGCGGTTCAGCTTAAAACGCATTCGGGAAAGGGGATAGGCGGCAAAGGAACTGACCATCAAAAGCAGGAAGAGGGAAACCGTTAGAACAATCACGCTGTTCAAAAAATACTGAAAAAAAGCCCCCCGCATAACCCTGACATAATTTTGAAAGCTAAAATGTTCAGGCAGTTTGAACAGGCTGCCGGTTAAAAATTCACCCTGAGATTTCATGGAAATGGTAATCAGATAATAAAAGGGCGCTCCGGCGATAACAAGCCAACCCAGGGCAAAGAGCAGTGCAAAAAACCAAAATAAAGAAAACTTTTTGTTCTTTTGAAATCCCATATTATTCTTCCGCCTTTTTATTTAATACCGCTACGGTAACAAGAGCCACTAGGGTAATAAGCAGAAACATCCCGCAGGCAACGGTTGAACCATAACCCATATTAAATCTGACAAAGGATGTTTTATACATCAAGGTTGCCATGAGTTCCGTGGATACCCCCGGGCCGCCTCCGGTCATAACAAAGATAAGATCGAAATACTTGAGGGAGCCGATGATTGAAATAGTAACGCCGCTGATGATCGTGGGTTTAAGCAGAGGCAGGGATACCCGCCAAAAAAACTGATTCCTGGTCGCACCGTCAATACTGGCGGCTTCGTAGAGTTCGACAGGAATATTGCCATAGGCCGCAAGATAGAGAATCATATAAAAAGGAATGTACTGCCAGCATATAACCCCGATAACCGTATAAAGGGCAACCCTGGGGCGGCCTAAAAGGTCTACCGCTCCGCCCCCTAGCGCCTTTGATAATGAAGCAAAGATGCCATAATTTGCATCCAGAGCGTATTTGAAGAGCAAGCCGATAGCTACCGAAGAAATAAGATAGGGCAAAAACCAGACAATTTTGAAAACAACACCCTTCTTTTCGGTAATGTCCAAAAAGGTCGCCAGGGCCATAGCAAAGGGAACCTGAAACAACAGGGACATAAACATGATCCCCAGGTTATTTCTAAACGCGGTCCAGAAATTGGCGTCTTTTATTAATTGCACCCAATTCGCAAGCCCAATAAAATTACGGTTCCGGTTCATCCCATTCCATTGCATAGTGCTGGTAATAAAAGAATCCACAATAGGATAGGCAATAAACACGATCAAAAAAAACATGGCCGGAAATATAAACACCGCGGCGGCTATACGGACGGCGCGCTGTCTGGCTTGTTGCAGGGTTCCTGTTTTTATTCTATTTCCGGTCATATCAACCCCCCGCTAGTTTTTAAGATAGGCCGCTTGCGCTTCTTGGAGAAGCTTAGCCGCTGCTTCCGGGGTCAGCTCTCCCCCGAATATTTGCTGGGAAGTAGTCTTGTGTACCTCCGCAACTTCCGGGGACATAGACTGATCATACCAAAGCTGCATATCCGGGGCTGCCTGTACCTGGGCAAAAAGTTCCGCCAGAATAGGATCGGTCAGCTTAACGTTCTTCAGAGGCGGAATATTCCCGCCCTCCTGCCGCTTCTGGGCTGCAATATCATCAGTAAGATAGGTTATCATCTTAAAGGCCGCATCGGGATTTTTACAGGTGGATGAGACATGGTAAAAGTTATCCCCTACCGTACCGATAACCGTATCAGGATTCCCAGCGCCCTCCTCAATCCGGGGGAATTTAAATATCCCTAATTTTTGAGCAAATTCAGGACTTTCTGAATAGGCTGAAGAAACAAACCAACTGCCCATGATATGCATTGCAGCGTCTTCATTGTAGAGGAGCATCCTGCCCTGACCGGAATCCTCATCAAGGCCATTAAAGCCCTCGTTAAAATATCCCTTGCCGACCCATTCTTGGATCTTCTTGCCCGCGTAAATAAAAGCGGGGTCTTCAAAAGTACCGCTGCCGTCCACCGCTTTAATAAAGGGCTCAGTTCCGCCGTAGCGGGTGGCCAGGAACATAAAGTACATGGAACCGGTCCACTGGGTTTTATTGGCCAAAGAGAAGGGTTTGATTCTGTTCGCGAGCAGGGTATCGCAGACCGCCTCAAGTTCCGTTAAGGTAGTGGGAATACTGAGGTTGTATCTGGCAAAGATATCTTTATTGTAGAAAACCGAACAAACGGAAACATTTTGAATGGGGACTCCGTAAATTTTGCCGTTGTAGGTAGCCTGCGCAATAGCCGCATCAAGGAACTTATCCTTATAGTTACCGGCATCCATATAGGGGGTCAAATCAATGATGTTATTGGACTTGACGTATTCATACATGGGGCCCCCCGACCAGGAAAAGTATATATCCGGCAGTATCCCCGAAGCCATAGCTACCGCAAGTTTCTGTTTATAAGAATCGTTGGCAATAACATTTTGATTAACCTTAACCCCTGGATTATCGGCCATAAACCGGTTTACAGCATCCGCAAAAATCGAAAGGCCGGGCTCGGTAGATTGTGCGTTCATAAATTCCAGGGTGATACTGGCCCCGCCTGCCTGACCGGACGTTCCTGTTGCCTGAACCGCACTCCCGCTGTCATCCCTCTTCCGGCAAGCGGCAAGCGCCGGAAGAATCAACAATAATAAAGCAATCCTTTTTACCATAATCATAACTAAACTATTCCTCCTCATCAAATATAAATAAAATTCTGTCAAAATGCTGAAATATCCCTTTGACAAAAAACTAACAATTTAATATAAATTATCTAAATATATTTGTCAATTAAAAATTCAGGATTATTATACTTAGCGACCATTTAAGTTTTTTTAAGGATAAAAGATATGGAAAGATTCTTTGGTTTAAAGGAACACGGGACAAACATCCGTCAGGAAATTGTCGCGGGGGTAACTACCTTTCTTACTATGGCATACATTCTGGCAGTGAATCCGGAGATGTTGAGCCAGACCGGCATGGATCAGGGCGGGGTTTTTACCGCTACGGTGGTAGCTTCGGCCATCGCTACCATAGCAATGGCCTGTTTGGCAAATTTACCGGTAGCCTTGGCGCCGGGTATGGGGTTAAACGCATTCTTTACCTATACCGTCGTTATAGGCTTAAACTACCCCTGGCAGTTAGCGTTGACCGCAATCTTACTGGAAGGGCTTATCTTTATTGTCCTTTCCCTGTTTAATGTCCGGGAACTTATCATTAAGGCAATACCGGCTAATCTTAAACGGGCGGCTGCGGTAGGTATAGGGCTTTTTATTACCCTTATAGGACTTATCAATTCGGGTATCATTGTCGGCAACCCATCTACGCTGGTCAGCCTTGGGAGTCTGATTGACGCGCCCGAGCATCTTCCGCCCCTTTCCCCTTTTCTGGCTATTCTGGGGCTCCTCATCATTATTGTGCTATATGCCAATAAGATACCCGGCGGTATCCTTATCGGGATCATTTTGACGACAATACTCGGCATACCTCTGAATGTAACCAGGATACCGGAAAATTTTTCCCCTTTAAGCCTGGTCAGCCTCCCTTCCGCTCCTCTATTTATGCAGTTTGATTTCCGTTCTATATTTAGTTTTGAATTCTTTACCGTCCTTTTTACCTTCCTTTTTGTAGATATCTTCGATACTATAGGAACCCTGGTAGGGGTTGCTACCGAGGCAAAACTTATGAAAAAAGGAGAGATTCCCCGCGTAAAACAGGCCCTTCTTGCCGATGCTATCGGAACTGTTGCCGGTGCGTGTCTGGGAACCTCGACGGTTACCAGTTATGTTGAAAGTACCGCAGGCGTCGCATCGGGCGGACGTACCGGGTTAACCAGCCTTGTTACTGCTCTTCTCTTCCTGTTTGCGCTCTTTCTTTCCCCGCTTTTCCTGCTTATTCCAAGTGCGGCAACCGCGCCGGCCTTAATAGTCGTCGGCTTCTTTATGATACATTCCGTTACGGAAATTGATTTTACCGATCCGACCGAAGGTATCCCCGCATTCCTCACTATTGTGATGATGCCCTTTGCCTACAGCATTGCAGAGGGGTTAGTGTATGGGATACTGTCATTTGTTGTCCTTAAAACGGTAACGGCAAAGTACAAAGAAATTTCACTTATTACCTGGATATTGTTTATTGTCTTTTTGCTTAAATTTTTTATCTCGTAATTTTTTGGAGGATACAATGAAAGATGAATTTCTGATTTTTGCCAAGTACAATCAGGAAGCGAACAAGGCTGTTCTTTCCATTTTGGATAAGCTGTCCAATGAAGAACGTGAAGAGGATAGGGGAAGTTACTATGGAAGCCTCTCCGGTCTTATCCGGCATGCGGCAGGAGGAACTGGCTTTTTCCTCAGCATGTTTAAAGCCCCGCTCCAGGCAAACGCGGATGCGCAAAAGGCCATTGCCTTAGTGGAAGGTCTCTCTCCACCTAAGGACAAACTTACCGAAGAGCAGTGGAAGAGCCTGTATAAACTTTTTGAGACTGCGGATAAAGCCTTTGTTGATTTTGTCTCCTCACTTTCGGAGGCTGATCTTAAAGCGCCAATCCCCATCAACTGGTATGGGGGGAATCCGGCTGAAGTTCCTCTTTCCTTTATGCTGCAAAACCTCATTGTTCACGGGACCCACCACCGCGGTCAGATTTCCCAGATACTCGATTCCCTAAAGATTGATAACGATTATTCCGGTATCAATGCTGCATTTCTGCCCAGGTAGGGGTAGGGCATGACAAATGAGGAAATATTCAAATGTGTCGATCATACCTTGCTGAAGGCTTTTGCCACATGGCAGGAGATACGAACGCTCTGTGATGAGGGGCTACGGTATAAGACTGCCTCGGTTTGTATCCCTCCGTCCTATGTAAGGCCCTGCTCCGAAGCCTACGGTGAGGACCTCACTATTTGTACCGTCATCGGCTTCCCCTTGGGGTACAGCGTCTGCGCCGCTAAAATCCTTGAGGCAGAAGAAGCCCTTGGCGCAGGCGCTTCAGAACTGGATATGGTTATCAATATTACCGACGTGAAGAACGGTTATTTTGATCGTGTTGAAAAGGAAATTGCCGCGCTAAGGAAAACGGCAGGCAGCCATATCCTCAAGGTTATTGTTGAAACCTGCTATTTAAGCCGTGAAGAAAAGATACGCATGTGCGGAATCGTTACAGGTGCAGGCGCCGATTATATCAAAACCTCCACGGGCTTTGGCGCCGGCGGGGCGGCGCTTGAAGACATAAGGCTTTTTAAGGAGCATATAGGCCGCGATGTGAAGATGAAGGCCGCGGGCGGGGTTAAAACCAGGGAAGACTTAGAAGCCTTTCTCAGCGCCGGCTGTAGCAGGATAGGAACCAGCTCGGCAATACGCATACTGACGCAAGACTGAGTATGGAGTCTGTCCATAGTGGGTCCGAGAGTTTATGGGGCTTGGGCTTTTATGCGGAATACCGCGGGCTTCCTAGGAGCCTGTGGGACTTTGGTGAATTTTTCCTGATGAAGCCGGTCTTTTAGAATTTTTCGCATAATATCCTGGGTTGTTTTTTCATAAAAATACATTCTCCAGGTTAAATTTACCGTCCCAGTTGCCGCGGCGGTCCATATCGCCGGCGTTTTCCCGGCGTTCTGTGCGTTCCCTTAATGTTTTACGAAGCAGAACAAGGAAGCGCCGTCTGCTTAACTCCCGCCCGCCCAAGCTTTCCAAGTGATCCGTATGTACCTGGCAATCGATAAAGGCAAGGCCGTCTGCAAAAAGCGCACCTGCAAGGGTAAGAAAAGCTGCCTTTGATGCGTTTGAGCGCTTTGCAAACATAGATTCCCCAAAGAATACCCTGCCCAGCCGTATGCCGTAACAACCGCCGGCAAGTTCTCCCTCCACATAGCTTTCCGCCGAATGCGCCCATCCTAAACGGTGAAGTTCGGTGTAAGCATCGATAATATCTTTGGTTATCCAGGTGCCGTTCTGTCCGGGCCGTTCAGCCTGCGCACAGTACCGTATTACCAGGGGAAAATTCCTATCCAGGGCAATTGCGAATTCTTTTTTTTTAAATATCTTTTTCATAGAAGCGGAAATATGGAGATTTTCAGGAAAAAGTACGAACCGAGGATCCGGTGATTGCCAGAGTATAGGATCCTCGGCGTTATACCAAGGGAAAATTCCCTGCTCATAGGCAGAGAGGAGTATACCCGGCGAAAGATTACCCCCTACGGCAATAATATCACTCGTGCTTTCTTCTGGAGCGGGAAATAAAAAACGCTCGTTTTCGTTCAGGTAGGGAAAATCGGGATCAGTACCTGAAACATATCGCCTTTTCATGTCTTGGTCTTAACGCTTATCCGATACTCGCCGTCCTGGAAATCCGCCAGAGTTTCCCCTCCTTCGCACAATGAACCGAAGAGCACTTCGTCCACAAAGAACGACTTGATCTTTTCTTCGATGATCCTGCCTACATTCCGTGCGCCGAATTCCCTGCTGTAACCTTCTTCGGCCAAGGCGCTTACACAGGCTTCGGTTATTTCAAGGCTTACCTCTTTTTCCTCAAGCTGGACTCTAAAGGCGTCCAGTTCTTTATTAACAATGGAAGTCATAATCTCTTTGGAAAGATGGCCGAAGCATATCACCGAGTCCAGGCGGTTGCGGAATTCCGGTGTAAAGGTCTTTTCGACGGCTCCGTTAACAGCCGACCCGTCTATAGTACGGTCTCCAAAGCCGATAAGGGCCTTGCCTATATCCCGTGCGCCGGCGTTACTGGTCATTATGAGAACTACATTGCGGAAATCGGCCTTACGTCCGGTATTATCGGTCAGTGTAGCGTAATCCATGATCTGGAGGAGGATATTGTAGATATCAGGATGGGCCTTTTCGATCTCATCCAGAAGAACCACGGCGTGGGGCTGTTTGCGGATAACATCGGTAAGGAGCCCCCCTTCCTCGTAGCCTACGTAACCCGGCGGCGATCCGATAAGGCGGGAAACCGTGTGTTTCTCCTGGTATTCGCTCATATCGAAACGGTGCATAGAAACTCCTAGGATATCCGCAAGGCTTCGGGCCAGTTCTGTTTTACCGACGCCGGTAGGACCTACAAAAAGGAAATTGGCTACCGGTTTGTTTGCCCCGCGGAAGCCTGCCCTTGATCGCTTTACGGCCTTGACCACCGCTTCTACTGCCGCATCCTGGCCGAATATCCTCTTTTTAAGTCTTTCATCAAGGCATCGGAGCTTGTCCTTCTCGCTTTCACCTACGGACCGTTCAGGGATACGGGCTATTCGGGAAACCACCGTTTCTATGAGGGGCAGGTCTATATCAATAGATTTTACCACAGCTTCCTTGCCGCTGGATTCAGAGTAAACAGGGGATTCCGTAGCGCCGGATCTGCCATAACTGCACGATTCTTCAACTTTTAGGGGAATTTCCCTGCCTCTGGACGCAGGATGCCATTCACGGTTCAATTCAGCCAATTCATTTTTATCCGTTTTTTCCATCTCTTCAGTTTTTTCTATATTGCGGACCGCGCGTTGCTCCTTAAAAGCCTGTATCCTGGCATAAGCGCCGGCCTCATCAATTACATCAATAGCCTTATCGGGAAGCCGCCTTTCGGTTATATACTGGGCGGAAAGCCGCACCGCAGCTTCAACCGCCTCATCGCTGAAATGCACCTTGTGATACTCCTCGTACTTGTATTTAAGCCCTTTGAGTATCGCAATGGCATCCGCTTCACTTGGCTCGTTTATATCGATTTTCTGGAAACGGCGTGAAAGAGCCCTGTCCTTATCAAAAAATTTATTGTACTCCTCGTGGGTGGTGGACCCTATACAGCGTATCTTACCGGAGGTAAGGGCCGGTTTGAGGAGGTTTGACGCATCCAGGGCGCTGCCTGAGACGGAACCGGCGCCGACTAAGGTATGAATTTCATCGATAAAGAGGATAGCCTTTTCTTTTTTGAGCATCTCCTCTACAACCCGTTTGATCCTTTCTTCAAAATCGCCGCGGTACTTAGTACCAGCTACAAGGGCGCCCATGTCCAGCGAATAGATAGAAAAATTTTTCAGCGTAGGCGGAACATCCCCGGCAATGATACGCTGGGCCAGGCCCTCGGTAATCGCGGTTTTGCCGACGCCGGAATCGCCTACATGGATAGGGTTGTTTTTTAGTCTGCGGCAGAGTACCTGTACGGTACGGTCCAGCTCCGCATCCCTGCCTATAACCGGTTCAAGCCTGTTCTCCTTTGCCAGGGTGGTAAGCTCGGTAGCGTACTTCTCCAGCGCGCTCTTCTTGGATCTGTTTCTGGGGCCGCCCTCCGGTATATCATCGTCTATTCCATTATCCTTACTAGGCTCCTCACTGTATCCGCCTTGATCCTTTTTATTATACTGATATGAATGATCG
The DNA here is from genome assembly GCA_031274035.1 of Treponema sp. Lineage (GTDB taxonomy): Bacteria > Spirochaetota > Spirochaetia > Treponematales > Breznakiellaceae > JAISNI01. Next base: position 11,075 of record JAISQR010000488.1, read on the forward strand.
GTATCGCCTTCAATTCCGTGGGAAAGGACGCTGAGGAGATCGTAACGCTTTACCCCCAGCTTACGCAGGTAATAAGCGCAGTGATTCGGTACCGAGTCATAAAGTGATACAAGTATATCCGGCACATCCAATACTTCCCGCTGGGAAGATTGGCTTTGCATAACGGCCCGTTCTATCACACTCTGAAAATGAACGGTACGGATAGGCTCCATATTATCAATAACAGGTATATTCTTATCAAAAAAGTCTTCCATATCTTGCTTGAGCAGCCTAATGTTCACCCCGCAGGCAGAGAGAATATTCTGCACTTCATCAAAAGCCAAAGCCGCATAGAGAATATGTTCCGGGGTTAGGTACTCGTGGTTTCGCATCTTCGCTTCTGTATACGCGGCGCTTATAATTGCCTGCAAATGGTTTGATATCTTCATTTCATTACCCTTTAAATATTAACCCGCATTTAAACTCAATTCTGGAAACATTACTATTATACACCAATTCAGCATAGTATACCCCTCTTTTAATACAAAAAATATCAAACCCATACCGCATCAATTCTTCAACTGGTCGATGAGATACTTTCTTTCTTATTGCTTTTCAACTATACATCTGAGGGGAAATTCCCTCTCCCGCGCGAGCATATGTACCTGATTCGCCTTGGTTTGGGCAATATCCAAGGTATAAACTCCTACTATACCGCGGCCTTTACGGTGTACATCCAACATAATCCGTTCAGCATCCTCCTCATTTTTATGAAAAATAGACATAAGTATCTCTACCACAAAGTCCATAGTTGTATAGTTATCGTTAAGAAGCACAACGCGGTAATCATCCGGCTCCTTGAGCTTTTCTTTCTTTTTGACAGAACGATCGGCATGTCTTCCTATATTAATATGTACCGCCATATTACATAATAGTATATTATAAATAAAAAATAGTGAAGTGAGAAATAGGTATTTTTTGTAACTACTCGGGTATATGCGGTTTTTCCTATATGTTTTCAAGCGTTTTTAACAAAGGGCCTCCACCAGTTTCCGCTATCTCCATTCCCCATATTTTAACCTTGTTACGAAAGGTATTATTTCACTTGAAAGATTTTGTATATCGTTGTATCCTTAATATAAGATTTGTAACTTCTCAGGACTGATGCGGAAATCGGTGGAATGGAGGGGCCGCCCCTCAATGAGCCGATTGGAGCGAAAGGGGCCCCTTTGTGAGGGACCCAGAGGGTCCCCAAGTACTTGAGAGCACGTATAAATATCGCATATACCTGAGTAGTTACTAAGATTTTAATAGGAGAATTTTAAAAACGTTTGTTTTAAAGAATAACTTGAATAGTCCTTTTTCTCTGATATACCTTGCGGGGTATAGATGATAATAATTTGCCCGTTATAAGGGTAAAAGGTGAATATTCACCTTTTATATTGGAATTTTCATACCGGAGTTGTGATGTGAAAGAACGACTGACCCGCTTAAAGGCGGTAGAAAAATTGATAAAAACATGCCGGATTGAGTCTCAAGAGGCTCTTCTTGGGTTGTTGGAAAAGGAAGGTTTTCAGGTAACGCAGGCGACCCTTTCCCGGGACCTGAAACTCCTCAAAGTTAGTAAAGTTTCCGATGGCCATGAGGGGTACGTCTACTCTCTTCTTGAAGATGATGAGCAGCAGGAAATGGATCGCTCCTATATACATGATTTTCTGCGGGGGTGTATTTCTATTGAGTGGAACGGCCCTATGGTAGTGATACAGACCCATTCCGGTCATTCCGATTCGGTCGCCTTGGCCGTAGACAATCTGGGCTTGGATGATGTTCTGGGAACTATTGCCGGCAGGGACAATATTGTCTTTGTATGTCTGAGGGAAGGTGTTACCGGCGAGGATTTTATGAAACGCATGAAGGAAAATATTCCTGAACTGGAGGACTAGCAGCCTATAAATACTAAATAGATGGCTTAAAAATAAAACCGCCAAGATGCATAAGGATAACAATATTATTTCTATAGTAATATAAGGAAATAACAACGCAGTGCGTTTGTTTTTTTTTCAATCTGTCTTAACCTGTTGATATTGATTTCTAAGGCGCGGCAAACTGTTGAACGGGTTACAGTTTGTTGGCGCTGCTCAAGTTTGTGCAACTTTCTATATGTGTTTTTTAGTGCTTTTAACAAAGGGGGTTCTGCCCTTTCGTTTCAACCGGCTCATTACGGCGCCGAAGGGCGCTTCCATTACGCGGGTTTCCGCTATCCCCGCATCGGCCTTAAATAGCGGCGTTTTTTAATTTTATTAGGAGGATTTATGCAGTATCTGGATTTTGATAAAACAGCGGCATACAAGAAATTGACGGATCTTGCTCAGGATGGCAGGGAATTCAATTTTATTGAAGAACTTACCGCTGGGCGGGTAGAGAAGTGCAGTACAGCTATGGCGGCCGGATTGACCTATAACTGGGCGGCAAAGGCGGTAACTGGGCCGGCGCTTGACGCGCTTCAGTCCCTTGCCGACGAACAGGAACTTGTTGCCAAGTATAAGCTGCTCCTTGATGGGGAGATTATAAATACTGGGGAAAAGCGGAAGGTTCTCCATCATCTGCTGCGGGGGCAACTGGGATCCCCGGTACTTTACGAGGGCAAGGATATAGGCGATTTTTACCGGCAAGAACTCGATCGTTTTTCCGCGTTTGCGGCGGGTATTCATGCCGGCAAGATACGCGGATCAACAGGAAAGGCCTTTAAGTCGGTGGTACAGATAGGCATAGGCGGCTCAGATCTGGGTCCGCGCGCCCTCTATCTTGCCCTTGAGAACTGGGCTTTTAGGGAGGAGCGGAAGCACCTGAAAGCGGACTTTATCTCCAATGTAGACCCTGACGATGCTTCCCGTATTGCCGCGGATTTCAACCTTGATGAAACGGTCTTTATCCTCGTTTCCAAGAGCGGTACTACCCAGGAAACCCTTGCCAATGAACTTTTTATCAAGGATAAATTGAAGAAGGCGGGTCTCGATCCCAGTAAGCATATAGCCGCGGTTACAAGCGAGACAAGCCCCCTTGCACATAACCCCGCCTATCTCGATTCTTTCTATATTGACGATTTTGTGGGCGGACGCTATTCCGCTTCCTCGGCGGTAGGCGGCGTTATCCTTTCGTTGGCCTTTGGGCCTGCGGTTTTTAAGGAGATACTTGCCGGCGCCCACGAGGCGGACGGGCTTGCCTTGGAAAAAGATATAAGACGGAACGCAAGTCTGCTTGACGCGCTTATCGGCGTGTGGGAACGGAACTTTCTCAAGCTGCCCTATACCGCGGTACTGCCTTACAGTCAGGCTCTTTCCCGCTTTCCCGCCCATCTTCAGCAGCTTGACATGGAATCTAACGGCAAGAGGGTGAATCGGGACGGCCGTCCTGTAGGATACGCCACCGGGCCTGTCGTGTTCGGCGAGCCGGGAACCAACGGCCAACATTCATTCTATCAACATCTGCATCAGGGAACGGACATTGTACCGCTTCAGTTTGTCGGTTTTAGAGAAAGCCAGCGCAAAGACGACGTAGAAACCGAAGGTTCTACCAGCCAAACCAAGCTGAAGGCTAACCTCGCATCTCAGATTGTAGCCTTTGCGAAGGGCCAGCGTGTTTCAGGCGACGCGGATGTGAACCGTAACAAGGAATTCCTTGGGGGCCGGCCTTCAAGCCTTATCTACGGGGAACGTCTTACCCCTGCGGCCCTTGGCGCCTTGCTTGCCCATTTTGAGAATAAGATCATGTTCCAGGGCTTTGTCTGGAATCTTAACAGCTTCGACCAGGAAGGCGTTCAGCTTGGCAAGATACTCACCAAAAAGATACTTGCCGGTAATTCAGGCGATCCAGCGCTTGATGCGTACACCAGGCTGCTGGGGATATAGCGGCAGAAAGGCGGAGTTGTTCCGGTAATTTTTTACTACAGTTTGCGGGGCTTTGCTCAAAAATCGTATAAATTTGCAAACTTCCACAGGCTGCTCGGAGTTTGTAATGGTATAAATATTCATAAATATGAATATTTATACCATTACAAACTCCGAATACTCGAAGAGTACAGCATGCCTATTTATCGGGATTTTTTGCATGAATATGCAAAAAATCCACAAGTGCAATCGGACACGAAGTGTCCGCGGCTGCTAGAAAAGTGAGGTTTATATGAAACAGAAAGATGTTGCCGCGGCGGATGAAGGCTGGAAAGCCTTATCTATCCGCGATTTTTCCGGTTCCCCTTCAAGCCGTATAGGTGAAAGCTGGATGCTTATCACTGCGGGGAGTGTTACACAGGATAAGGCCAACTGGAATACTATGACCGCAGCATGGGGCGGACTTGGCGTACTGTGGGGCAGGGACGCGGCCTTTATATTTATACGCCCGTCGCGGCATACTTTTGCCTTTGCCAATGAAAATAGTCTATTCACGCTTTCTTTTTTTGATAGGAAGTACCGTGAAGCCTTGAACATCTGCGGTTCCGAATCGGGCCGTGATATTGACAAGGCAGGGAAGGCAGGGTTAAGTCCTGTCGTATTTGACGGGTCTCTTGCCGGAGGCAAAGCTGCGGGGGCTATAGGCTTTAAGGAAGCGTCCGACATTATCGTTTGCCGTAAGCTCTATACGCACGACTTTGATCCCGCCTGTTTTCTCGATCCTGTATCTATAGAAAAGAACTATAACGGAAAGGACTACCACCGCATGTATATTGGGGAGATTCTGACCCTGTTAAGCAAGTGCTAGGAGCCCGTGGGACTTTGGTGATTTTTTGCATATTCATGCAAAAAATCCGATTAACGAGGCTCCTTTGGGAGTTTGCAAGGTATAAATTTGCAATTTATTGCAAATTTATACGATTTTCGGGCAAAGCCCCACAAACTCCTAGACGCCGGAAATGCGTCGCAGAAAAGCCTTGGTACGCTCTTCCTGCGGCCTGTCTATAAGATCCGCAGCCCTGCCCGTTTCCAAAAACTTGCCGCCGTCCATAAAAAACGCGCGGTCGGCAACCTCGCGGGCAAAGGCCATCTCGTGGGTTACAATAACCATCGTCATGTTTTCACCGGCAAGCTGCCGGATAACTTTAAGTATCTCCCCGGTTAGTTCCGGGTCCAGGGCGCTGGTCGGTTCGTCAAAAAAGAGGATTTCAGGGTTCAGCGCCAGCGCGCGCGCTATAGAAACCCGCTGCTGCTGTCCGCCGGATAATTCGCAGGGGTAGCTTGCCTCCTTTTCCGGCAGGCCCATTTTTACAAGAAGCTCCCGTGCGCGCTGCTCCGCTTCCCTTTTAGCCCTGTGCAGTACGCAAACCTGGGCCTCGGTGATGTTTCTAAGTACGGAGAAATGGGGGAAAAGGTTGAAGTTCTGAAATACAAGGCCCACTTTAAGGCAGACATCGCGGAGTACGTCTTTATGGGCATAGATGCCGTCTTTTACCATCACCTTGTCCGCCACGCTGATAGTACCGGCGTCTATCAGTTCCAGGTGGGTAATACAGCGGAGCAGGGTCGATTTCCCCGAACCGGATGGGCCGATAATGGCAACCACCTCGCCCTTGTCTACCGAAAAGTCAAGATTTTCCAGCACGCCAAGCGCGCCGAATGATTTTGTAAGGGCGGAAACTTCCAGAATAGGCATGCGCTTTTCCTTATGAATAATACGAAAGTTTCTTTTCGTATAAGGCGAAGATATAGGATACGGCCCAGTTCATAATAAAATAGAAGAGGCCGGCTATAAAGATAGGCATGGTGGAGAATTCACGGGCCGAGGCATTCTGGGCTGCATGGAAAAGCTCGGCAACCCCTATAACCTGGGCTAAAGCCGTATCTTTGACCAGGGTGATCACTTCGTTGCCGGAAGCGGGGAGTATACGTTTAACCACCTGCGGCATAATGATTCGGGTAAAGGTTTCGACGCGGGTAAAACCCAGCACTTTAGCGGCTTCGTATTGACCTTTAGATATGGACTCAATACCGCCGCGGTAGATTTCGGCAAAGTAAGCGGCGTAGTTAAGGACAAAGGCGATGATCACCGCGGTAAAGCGGTTGTAGGAAAGCGCCGCCTTGACAATACTCCAGAAAACCGGCGAACCGATGAGCGGTGAGAGGGCGCCAGTGAGAAATGTGTAGAGATACTTTGGCGCAAAGTAGATAAAGATAAGCTGAAGGATAAGGGGCGTTCCGCGCATAATAAGAAGGTAGAGGTTGATAATGTTGCGGAGCGCCCAGTTCTTCGACATGCGCCCGAATGCAATCGGCATTGCCAAGGGCAGGGCGAACAGCAGGGTGAGGAAAAACACCTCAAGCGATATAACCGCGCCCTTAAGCATTATACCGATCATCTGTAGCATTTATTTTCCGATTATCGAAATGTCCGAACCGAACCAGTTTGTTGTAATACGGGCGACAGTTCCGTCCCTGACCATAGCTTCCAAGGTTTCCCATATCTTGTTTGCCAGTGCAACATCGTTCTTGCGGAAACCTATGCCGAACTCCTCGGCGCCCAGGGTTTCCTGCAAAAGCCGGAAGGCTTTACCTGAACGTTTGATATTGTCGTTAGCCACCACCAAGTCTATAATGATAGCATCCACCCCGCCTACATCCAGGTCCATAAGCGCAGTAAGGTAATCCTTGTACTCAATAACTTCTCTAAGGGAAGCCTTCAGGCTGGGAGCGTTATCCAGGGCGTCAACCGAAGAGGACCCCGCCTGTAAACCTGCGGTCTTTCCGGCTAAGTCGGAGAGCCTCTGTACAGGCGAATTATCCTTGACGATAAGTACCTGGGCGTTTTTAAGGTACGGTTTGGTAAAGTTGAGGGCCTGCTTCCGTTCCTCGGTTATGGTAAAACCATTCCAGATACAGTCTATCTCGCCGGTGTTGAGTTCCTGCTCCTTGGCGTTCCAGTCTATAGGCTGAAGGACCAGTTCGATACCCAGCCGCGACGCGACTTCCTTTGCCATATCCACATCGTAACCTACAATTTCATTGGCCTCGTTACGGAAGCCCATAGGCGGGAAGGAATCGTCCAGCCCCAGGATGAGCTTCTTCTTGCTGAGAACAAGGTTGAGGGAATTATCCTCTCCCTGCGCCGTATCCCTCTTGGCAGCCGCAAAAACCATGCCCGCCGCCAGCAGGACGAGCAAACCTGAAAATAGTAAACGCTTCATTGTTTTCCTCCTTCAATGATGATTCAACTTGCCTCTAAAACTTTAGTTTTTAGAGGTTCTGTAAGGATAGTAAACTATTTCTTCAATAATGTATATTATGTAGATACGGTTTTTAGAAAAAATCACTTGTGCGGAACCAGTTCTGAGCCAAAAAATCGTAACTGATTGAGGGCCGGATACTAGGAGTTTGTTGCGCTTCGCGCATAAAATGGTATAAATATTCATATTTATGAATATTTATACCTTGCAAACTCCGAAAGCACGCCCATTGATCGGGAATTTTTGCGTTCGTAAAAAGTTATGTATCCGCTTCCTTTACCCGCAAAGGGGCTTCCATACTGTTCTTTAAATTTCAAAAAAGTATCGGTTTTTAACACAATAAATACTATTAGCAGGCTCTATTTGCCGGTTAATTAGGAAAAATCTTGCATTTTTTGCTATTCCGGTATGTAATTATAAAGATACAGAATGAGGAGTTGAACAATGATCTACGAAGATTCTTTATTCTTTGATAAAGGATACGCAATACTGATAAATAACGAATCCTCCCCATTGTATTATTTTTTTGATTATGATGAGCGGGATTATAGTATCAATATGGAATTTCAGCATTTCCATCACTTTTACGAAATTTTCATTTCCCTTGATGAAAAGGCTTCCCATATTATTGAAGGCGATTATTATGCCCTGGAAAAATATGATATGGTGTTGCTGCGCCCCGCGTTGCTGCATAAAAGCGTATACCCCGCAAGGAAACCGCGGAAGCGGCTTATTATCAATTTCTCCGTTCCCCCTAATATTACGGGGCTTGAACAATCTATATCTACCGTACTGTCTGTTTTTGACGGCAAGATGCCTATTTACCGGTTTCCCCCGCCAATCAGAACGCAGCTATTTTCCCCTCTCAACGATATCTTTATCCTGGGGAAACAACGCCGGCCTCAGTATGAATTGATTATACACAGTAAATTTCAGGAATTTCTCTGGCTCCTTTCAACCCACCGGAGGAATAATCTCTATAAGCCCCGGCAGCCGATAGATTCCATCACCCATAAGATATATGTCATTACCAGTTATATTCATACAAATTATCAAACCCCCTTATCCCTGGATATAATTGCGGAACGGTTTTTTATTAGTCCCTATTATCTTTCCCATCAGTTTAAAAAGATTACCGGTTTCACCATGATACATTATATCCAGATGACCAGGGTACAGAATGCCCAGCAGCTTTTATTATATACAGAAATGAAGGTAAAAGATATTACCGAACAGTGCGGTTTTACTAGTTTCTCCCAGTTCAACCGGGTGTTTAAAAAATTTTGTTATTTTTCACCTTTGGAATACCGTAAAAAAAGACAAGAAATGCAACAAATTAATCAAAATCAAACAATTTATTAATAGCTTATTGCCGTCAGGGGGTATAAAATTATTTTTAATGCAATTCTATAACGTTCAGGAGGAAAAATCTATGAAGAAAATAACGATGTTCCTGTTAAGCCTGTCTGTGTATACCGGTGTGCTTTTCGCCGGCGGCGGGGCTCAAGGCAGCGCCGGATCTCAGGGCGCAAGTCCGGCGGGCGCGGCCCATCTGGAAGCGCCAAATTTGGCGCAGCAGGTAGCGGCGGGGACCTTGCCTTCTCTTGACAAACGCCTGCCTGTGCCAAGTGATGTCATGGTAGAGCCCATGCAGGGCACGGGCGCCTATGGGGACCACTTAACCTTTGCCTTCCAAGGCCGGACCAGTCAATGGTTTTACGGCATGATTGGTGAAGAACCTCTGTTCCGCTTTACCCTTCAGGGTACGGTGGAACCCAATGCGGCAAAGGGCTATACCGTAAACGCCAATGCTACCGAATACACTATCTACCTCCGTCAGGGGATGAAGTGGTCCGACGGCGTCCCCTTTACCGCGGACGACTGCATCTTCTTTTATGAAAAGATGATCCTGCCCCGCACCTTTGGAAACGCCATCTATAACTGCTACTACAGTACCAATCCTACAACCAAGGAACGCACCCTCTGTACCATGGAAAAGGTGAACGATTATGAATTTAAGGTAAAGTTTGCCGATCCAAGCCCCAATTTCCTGGAACTGGTAGCCATTGACACCAAGTGGATGTTTGCTCCCGCTCATTACTACAAGAAGCTGCTCCCCGAATTTATTGGGGAAGCCGCGGCCGCGGCTAAGGCCAAAGAACTGGGTTTTGCCGATGTGGCGGCTATGGGACGCCAGACAGGGTACTATCACTGGAACAATATCGACCGTCCCCAGATACGGCCCTGGATTGTAACCAACGATGTGGATTCGGAGTTTATGATCATGCGGCGGAACCCCTACTACTGGAAGACCGACGCCGAGGGCAGGCAGCTTCCCTACATAGATGAACTCCATTTTGTCCGTTACGCCGACGAGAATCAGCGGGTGCTGATGGTTATGTCCGGGGACATCGACATTGCGCCGGGCCTCCCCTATACCAGCATTGCGGCCTTGAAGCAGAACGAACGGCAGGGCGGTTACCGGCTCTTAACCTGGAACAACCTGAATTGGTCCGGCAATGGCAATCTGGTATTTAACCAGAGTTCGGAGGACCCCAAGCTCCGTTCTCTTTTCGCAAATCGTGAATTCCGTCATGCCATATCCATTGCGGCAGACCGGAAAGAAATGGCGGCTCTGGTAGCTGACGGCTGGGCCGTACCCCGCCAGGCATCCCCCAGCGAAGAAGGGATGGGCTATTCTAAAGCCTGGGCTGAAAAATGGACCGAGTACAATCCCCAGGAAGCAAAACGCCTTTTAGAACAAAGTGTAGGGCTTAGGATGGGTTCCGACGGGTATTACACCTTCCCCGACGGCAGCCGCCTGGCCCTGGAGATCATGTCATCCGACAGCAGCGCGGAAGCCGCCAGGGCAGCGGAACTTTTGACCGAGAAATACCTCAAGAATATCGGTATCAGGGCCTCTTTCTCCGTTCGGGATCGGGCCTATATTGATGAGCAGACACGGGCAAATAAACTGAATATAGTTATGAATTCTAATTACAGCATCAATACCATCAATATTGCCCTGCGGCCCGACAGCCTGGTTCCGGTGCGGAATAATCACTCCCCCTGGTATGGAGCTTTCGGCACCTGGTTTGCCACTAACGGCGAAGGCGGGGAAGCCCCCACCGGAGAGATACTTAGGCTTATCAACCTGTACCGGGATATGTCAGCGGCGACTTCCAAGGCGCAGATCAACCAGATAGCCCTCCAGATGCTCAAAGTTCATGAGGAGAATCTCTGGGAAATCGGGTTCCTGTCCCCTACCCCCACACTGGTAACGGTAAACAATGATCTGAGGAATTTCCTGGAAAAGGGCCTCTGGTGTGATGAGTTCCGTCAGTTGGGCATCGCCCATCCGGCGGTTTTCTACCTTGCCAAGGATAAAAAATAACCCTTTCCGCAAACCCCTACAGGACGGCTCTTCCCTCCGTTCTGGGGGAAAGGGTTATCCGCCGGGGCGTTCCTGTACCATAGGGATAGTTCGTTTTTAATCCGGGGTAAATATGCAGTTGCTAAAATACATAGGCCGAAGAATACTTATGATGATCCCTACGGTGTTTATCATGTCGTTTGTTGTGTTTTTTATTATCCAACTGCCGCCGGGGGATTTTATTTCCGGTTATATTGCACGGATGACCGCCCAAGGTGAAATTTTTTCTTCCGAAATGATCGCCGAGATGCGGACCTCCTACGGCCTGGATCGTCCCTGGTATATTCAATATTTTTATTGGATAAAGGGAATCATTCTTGAAGGAGACTTTGGATATTCCTTTTCCTATTACCGCCCTGTCTGGAGTGTTATCATGGACCGCCTGGGGCTTACGGTGGCGGTATCCCTTATTACTATGCTCTTTACCTACCTTGTATCCCTGCCCATCGGTATCTACAGCGCGAATCATCAGTATTCCCCCGGAGATTATCTTGTAACGTTTATTGGATTCATCGGCATGGCGGCGCCGAATTTTTTATTGGCTATCATTTTGATGTATATGATGTATAAGTGGACCGGCGTTGCCTATGTCGGACTTTTTAGCCAGGAGATGTTGCAGAATGGCTTGCACTGGTATAATTTTCCTGAATTTTTACGGCGTATGATCCTGCCCCTCATTGTGATCGGTACTTCCGGCACCTGCGGGGTAATTCGGACGATCCGCGCCCAGATGCTGGATGAACAGTCGAAACAATACACTCTAACGGCCAGGGCCAAGGGGGTTTCGGAACGGAAGATAACCTATAAGTATTGCCTCCGTGCGGCGCTCAATCCGGTAGTAAGCGGTTTGGCGACCTCCCTGTCGGGAATTTTTACCGGATCGACGATAACCGCCATCGTGATGAACCTTGCCATCCAGGGGCCGGTGCTGTATACGGCTCTGCTGAATCAGGATATGTACCTGGCCGGTACTATTCTTCTGGTACAGGCTTTTTTAATAGTTATTGGAACCTTTATTTCCGACATTATTCTGGGCATTTTAGACCCGAAGATCCGCTTTGAACAGTTGCACGAGGCGTAAACATGGCGAAGAAAAAAGAAAAGGTCAGGGATGAATCCTGGTATCTGGCATCCCAATGGACTTTGATGGGACGCAAGCTGATGAAACATAGACTTGCGAAGCTCAGTCTTGTGATGTTAACGCTTCTCTATCTTACGGCAGCCCTTGGTAATTTTCTGGCGCCCTCAGATCTGGTTGCGTACAATGCCGATACAAAAGACGCGCCCCCGACGAAGGTTCATCTATTCCACGAAGGTAAATTTATCGGCCCCTTTGTATACGGGTTAAGCTCCGAGCGGAATATGGAAACCTTCCTGCGGGAATATGTGGAAAAAAAAGATGAGATATATAAACTCAAATTCTTTGTCCGGGGGCCGGTCTATAAGCTGTGGGGATTATTCCGCACCAACCGTCATTTATTTGGAGTTGAAGAAGGCGGGCATCTCTTTTTCTTCGGCACCGATTCCATGGGGCGGGATCTGTTTTCACGGATGATCCTGGGCAGCCAAATATCTCTGACTATACCCTTTGCAGGCGCCTTTATTAGTTTTGCTCTGGGTATCCTTATCGGTTCCATATCAGGGTATTTGGGGGGAGTAGTTGACACCTTGATCCAGCGGGTCATTGAGGTGCTTTCTTCCTTTCCGAGTATTCCGCTGTGGATGGCCCTTTCCGCCGCGATACCGCCGGATATTCCGGTAGTACGGATGTATTTATACATAACCGTTATTATATCGTTTCTGTCCTGGACAAATCTTGCCCGTGTAGTGCGGGGAAGGTTTATTTCCCTCAAGAAAGAGGATTTTGTTACGGCGGCGAAACTGGCGGGGCTTGAGGATTTTATGATCGTTATCAAACATCTGATCCCCGGGTTTATGAGTTATCTTATCGTGAATCTGACATTGGCCATACCGGGCATGATCATCGGAGAAACCTCAATGAGCTTTCTGGGTTTGGGTATCCGGTCGCCGGCGACGAGTTGGGGCGTACTATTGCAGGAAGCCCAGGATATATCGAGTATTGCAACATTCCCCTGGCGGCTTATCCCCCTGTTTGCGGTTATTGTTACGGTACTGTCGTTCAACTTTCTGGGGGACGGGCTGCGGGATGCGGCGGACCCTTACAAGTAAGCGGAGGCGGTGATGGCGGAGACACGGGAACCGAAAAAGGTGCTGGAGGTAAAAAATCTGACGATTACGATACCGATGGATGAAGGGCTGCTGACGCCGGTTCGGGGGGTAACATTTTCCATATCGGAAGGGGAAGTTCTGGGGCTTGTAGGGGAATCGGGCTGCGGGAAAAGCCTAACGAGTAAGGCCGTTCTTGGTATTAATGAAAAAAAATGCAAGACCCAGGGGGAAATACTTTTCACCAAAGAGGATCAGATTCTGGATTTGCTTAAACTGAAGTATGGGAGCGAGGAGATACGGAATATCCGCGGCAAAAACGCCTCGATGATTTTTCAGGAACCTATGATAGCTTTTCATCCGATGTATACGGTGGGTTCCCAGATAAATGAATGTACCCTGCTCCATATTACAAAGGATAAAAAGAAAGCAAAAGAATTATCTCTTGATATGATGAAACGTGTAGGGATTGCGAACGCGGAAAGGCGGTATAATCAATATCCCCATGAATTTTCCGGCGGTATGCTCCAGCGGGCGCTTATTGCGATGGCTCTGGTATGCCGTCCTTCGCTGCTTATCGCGGATGAACCGACAACAGCCCTGGATGTTACGATACAGGCGCAGATACTTGAATTGATGAAACAGCTCCAGGAAGAATTCCGCATGGCAATTCTGTTCATCACCCACGATTTAGGTATCGTGGCGCAGATGTGCGGCAGGGTTTCGGTAATGTATCTGGGGCAAATAGTTGAAGAAGCTCCGGTCCGGGAGATATACAAGAATCCCAGGCATCCCTATACCCAGGGCCTTATCGCGTCGGTGCACAGGGTAGGAACCCACAGTCAGGAAAAGCTGTATTCGATAGAGGGGACGGTGCCGCTTGCGCTGAATATACCGGCGCGCTGCGGATTTTACGAGCGTTGCGGAAAACACATTGAGGGTTTGTGCGATTGCAGGGAACCGCCTGTAAAGGATATGGAAAAAGGCCATCGGGTATGCTGTTTTCTGTACGGAGAGGAGGCGAAGCGTGGCTGAGAGCATACTGAGGGTAGAGCATATTACAAAGGTATTTCAGTCCGCCAAGACAAGTATCCGCGCGCTTGAGGATGTGAGTTTTGATATAGGGAAAGGTGAAACCATAGGCATTGTAGGAGAATCGGGGTGCGGGAAGACGACCCTGGGCAGGTGTATTGTACGGGCAATAGAGGCAACTTCGGGAAATGTCTATTATACCCCATCGGGGGGAGAAACAGTGGACTTTCTCAAGGTTGACCGCCGGGGAATGAGGGGTATACGGAAAGATATCCAGATGATCTTTCAGGATCCCTATTCATCGCTGGACCCCCGGATGACGGTTTTCGATATAATCTCCGAACCCCTTAAAGCAAATTACCGGAGGATGCCCAAGGCCGAAGTAGAACGGCAGGTCATTGACGCGGCGGCGAAGACAGGCTTAAATACAAGTTATCTGAAACGGTATCCCCATGCGTTTTCCGGGGGCCAGCGGCAGCGGATAGGAATTGCGCGGGCGCTGATCCTTAATCCGAATATCATTGTCTGCGATGAAGCGGTGTCCGCCTTGGATGTATCTATCCAGGCTCAGGTTATCAATCTGCTTAAAAGTCTCCAGCGGGAAATGGAATTGACGTATATATTTATCAGTCATGATCTATCGGTGGTGGAGTATATTTCCGACCGCGTAGGGGTGATGTATCTAGGAAAGATGATGGAATACGCAGAGACGGTAGAATTGTACAGCCGTCCGAAGCATCCGTATACGGAGGCATTGTTGTCCGCGGTACCCATTGCCGACCCGGATATAGCGGTAAAACGGCTGCCCCTGGCAGGGGAGATACCGAATCCGGCAAATCCTCCTTCGGGCTGTTTTTTCCATCCTCGATGCGGTTATGGTATTGATGTATGCCGCAAGAAAACGCCGGTGTTTACCAATTGCGGGAATGGGCATTTCAGCGCCTGCCACCGTTCCGCCGAACTGCAACTTAGAGGCATCAATTATAACAATGAAGGCAGGGTGTAAGTAACTATGGAAAAACAGATTATCCTTTTTATTGACAGCGGAGACACCCTTATAGATGAAGGAACCGAGGTTCGGGATGACGAAGGCGTCGTGATCAAGGCGGATCTGATAGCGGGGGCCGGCGAAGCTCTGCGCTTGATCCATGACGAGGGGTATACCATTGCCTTGGTTGCGGACGGAAACACCCCTTCGTTTGATAATGTTTATGCCCAACACAGACTGCGTTATTGTTTTGACGCATGGGTTATTTCAGAAACCGTAGGCTTTCAGAAACCGGCGCCGCAGATGTTCCGCACCGCTATGGATCAGCTTATGCTGTCCGATACCGACAAGAACCGGATCGTTATGGTAGGAAACAACCTGCGCAGGGATATTCCGGGGGCAAACCGCTTCGGTATTGTTTCTGTATGGCTCGACTGGTCCCCCCGTTATCCCCGTGAAAGCCGGGGGGAAGATGAGATACCTGATTATGTTATTCATTCACCCTGTGAACTGCCGTCCCTGCTGCAAAACCTGGAAGAAGCCGTCAATAGGGGTGAAGCGTTAAAAAAAACCGGATTTTCCGCAGATCAGATACAGAAAGTTCAACTTCAATAAATCTTCCGCCGTTTTTATTTCCAGGGATCGCTGTAGCGCTCCCAGTGCTTTCGCCTTTTCTTTCCACCCCTCCGGCATCACTTGTACTAAATTTTCAAAACTTGCGTGTTGCGCCACGTTAAAAACTGACCATGCATAAGTCTAAATCCTGTATAGATATAGACTTAGAATATGCCTATTTTGATATACATGCTGGTTTTTGACCCTTTCCTAAGTCTTTATCCTGCCTAGAATTAGCTTTTGCTTAATTCCTTGTAAAATAACAACTTAGACCACATTGGGTTAGATTTTTACGTGGCGCATTCATTTCTCCATGGTTAGATTTAACGTGGCGCAATTCGACTTGTTGACAAAAGGGCGCAGTATACGTTAAACTAATTTATTAGAGGTTTAGAAATACTCCTCCTCTGTCTTTGGGTAAGGGGCCTTACACCATGGAAATAGCTTGTAAGTATCAAAACAAAGTCATATTAACCGGCGTTTTTCTTTTATGTATTGCATTGCCGGAAATATATTCACAGGATATGCTCGCCTCCAATGAAATTGGGGTAGATTATTATATTGCTCAGGTTGCTTATGATACATCTGGTTCCGGTGGATATCAACTGGTAACTGATTCCAGTATACAGGAGGGGATTGCGTATCTCCAAATTGGATTTCAAGCTCCTCCTGAATACCATAGCAAACCCTCACTCAATGTAGTTGCTTCTCCGTCCGTACCGCCGGTTACTATTTTTGGACTGGAAGAACCGGTTCCCTTGCCGGCTTCTTTGCCTCCTTCCGCTTCCAGTTCCAAAAACCTCTGTTTTGTCATTGATAGAAGCGGTTCTATGGAAGGTAAGAGGCTTGCCCTGGTTAAAGAGATGTTCCGTAATATTATGAACGATATCAAGGGACAAGATTTTATTTCGGTGGTTATCTTTAATAATACCGCTGAAGTTTTGATTGAACCGCGGCATATACGTTCTCAGCAAGATCGTAACGAATGTATTGCAAAAATTGATGCTTTACAGGCACATAATGGCACTCAGATTTATGAGGGTATAAAGTTTGGGTATCAAGCAATTGAACGTAACTACCAGAATGGTTATATTAACCGGGTGCTGTTGCTCACTGACGGGGACGGTCAGGATGATAAAGATAAGGTGCTGAACCTGGTAAGGGAAAAACATGACAGACAAAATATAACAACTATTTCGACTATTGCGTTGAGCGCCGCCGCCGCATCTAATTTTATGGCACAGATAGCCGATTCAGGGGGCGGTCTTTCAATATCGGTTAAAAATTTTGCCTCCGATGATCCAATAGATTCAAAACCCGCAATTGACTGGTTGATAAGCGCTGATAAAAAAGAACTGCTACAGGCAAGGGAGAATTTACAGAATACGAGTCGTTCTGGGGTGCTTATGCAAGATACTATTGTATCAACAACATGGAATGTAACAATCACTGCGGCTTTAGATACTAATGTACAGGTGCTTGAAGCAGGGGCTGTCCGTGACAGAACCGGCAACAGGATTACCTATGCGCTTACACTGCACAACCGGGAGTATAAAACCATCATGCTTACTCTGAATATCAATAAAGCGGCGTATGATCATTCGGTTTTAGGCCGCCTTTCAGTTGAGAGTAATGATAGCGATGGAAATTCATATACAAGAGATTATGCAATTACCTTGAGGAATGAAACCGAAAGGCAATCTACCGCTCTTCCCAATACATCGGGCTTAGTAAACCGTACGGTTATCATACACAACTATTACAGGACATATTAATATGATAAAATTACCAATCCCTATCTATTGGATAGCGGCCGGATCAGCCTGTCTGTACCTGATAGGATGCAATACCATCAGCACCCAATTGATTGAAACAAGCATGGGTTATCGATATGATATTCCTGCTACTGAGTATTTACTAGCTCAAGGCGATAAAGACAGCGTTTGGAGGAAAGATAAAGATCCCAAAGAAGTAAACGGTATCTTATTTTTTGTTAAAGAAAGCATACCGTCAGAACAAGAGATTATTAACGGGTGGTCCTTGGCAGACGCTGAAATGAAGACCTTAATCGATGCGCAAACAGATATAGCGCATCGTATTAGCGTCGATATAAAGGCTATGATAGAAGATATAACAGGCATAGACCGCAATAACGATGACATAAAACAATTGGAAAAATTTAATATTTCTGTTTATTCGGAATCATCGGCGTCATTTTCGGGACTGCAACCAGGAAAAATTTACTATGAAGTGTATTTGAGACGGAACAAAAATAAAGCTGTTTCGTATGTTCACTATTGGGTGCAATATAGTATTCCATTGGATGAAATTAATAAAGCAATAGAAGATATAAGGACAGGAAAAAGCATTGAAGCAAAAGAACGTGCGGTATTTGAGCATCTGAAGACATTGCATGCTGATACAGTAGCGGCATTAAAAGACTGTGAGCTGTTTAGCAAAGAAGATGAACAGCGGTATACTATTTTATATCATACGTTGCTAGATACGAATGGAAGATTGCACAACTTGCCCACACTAGCCGGAATCAAAGACTATAATGACGAAAGAGAAGCGATTAAAAAAGATGTGCAAGACTACGATCCGACTAACATGTTGTTGAAAAAAAATAAGTGGCTTACTGAAAAATGGGAGAAACTACAAAGTGAATATCTTATCCTGGAGCGTGAAAAAAATGCTGTCGCCCAAACGATTAATTTATACACTGCATTGGTATTGTCTCAGTTGCCTAAGCAAAATAATAGCAATAGTTCACAGAAGGAACTTGAACGTATTGATTTTAAAATACAACAGCTTCAACCGCAAATCGCATCGATATATAACGCTATTACCCCCATTGCCCAAACGATGGATTCCATTAAGCATGATATGGAGAGACTGCATCAAGAAGAAATAAGTCAAACTCTTATTATCGTTCCTGTAAGAAAACAAGAATACTCTGTTTCCCTCAGTTCGGGAAATATTTTGAGCAGTTATTCTATGGTTACCAATAGGGAGTATCTTTTATTCATTTCAGTGGAAGAGGATAGCGACAAACGCACCTATTCACGCTCGAAAGATTGGCTTAATAGTGCTGCCTGTTCAGTATCATGGATTGATGCAGTCAGCTATTGTAATCAGTTAAGTAGAATTTTCGGTTATCAGGAGTGTTACACGGATAAGGGAGATAATATTTTTCAATTTGATAACCGTAAAAACGGCTACCGGCTCCCTACCAAAGAAGAGATAACTGAGTTGATAGATAAAAACTATCTCAGCGACACTACGGTGGTTCAATATGGTCTTTGGCTTTCTGATACCGGGCATAACACCGTGTCTAAACCGGTCTATAGACGACCGCATATTCAAGCTGGTGAGTCGTTTATAAACAATAAGCCTATTACCGGAGATGACTCAATAGGGTTTATGGTTATTCGAAATGCCCAATAATAGACACTGTTATATCGTATTGCTTATGTATTGCTGCTCCGTTAGTTTTGTCTGTGCTGATACCAGCAATATAGATGACCCTACTGTATATGAAACCATATATCATAAATTCGCCGAAAATAGCATCTGGTATGAAACATATCTTGCCAAAGAAGATTTATTAGTATTCTATAGCATCAAAGACAGTATCGATACCGTATCAAGACAAAAAGAAGAAGATGCCAAGGTTCAATTTATTGCACGTAAGGCTGCTAGGATACAGGATATACATCAAAAAGCCTTTCAGAAATTTCAAACGGCAGTAGAGGAATCCCGCCGCACCCTGGCAGCCTTCGAACCTTATAAGGACTATACGGGACTCCAATCCCTATCAGCCCTGCAAAAGCAATTAGAACTGCTTGAAACCGCGAGCGCCGAAGGGCATTTCCCGCAAGCAATTGAGGATATTACTTGTATTACGGGTATCAGGAGGCTCTTTGTGGTCGTGGACAGAGGGGAATCCCAAGCCGCCCAAGCCGCGAGAAAATCAGCGGAGAGAGCAAAGATAGCAGCGGAAGGGGCGCTAAGGGCGGAACAAGCGGCATGCTCGATACCGTCTCAAAAAGGAGAATTTATTTTGGTAAAGCCGAAGGAGAACTGGGAACCAAACAAATATACCGTTCCGCAAATAGATAATCCCGATTTCATTCTACCTGGAATGGAGTTAATTATTCCACCGATTCCGTAAATATGAGCCTGTAAAATAATTTGTAGAAACGGGGGATATAACCGCTTGAAGTTGTATGCCGGGGTTACCAATTCCCATTTACCTTCTCGATACCCCGCTGCTCTGCGCTATTCTTGACCCAAACTTGAGAACGAAGAAATTTTACCGCAAAGGCGCCCCGGGGGTTCCAGTGCACATCAGACCTATGGTCTGCGAGCACGAAGGGAAGAAGAATTGGATGGCAACCCTCTGGACTCCGTCCTTCCTTTGTGCACGCGAACCATCGAACCGAAGGTTCGCGGTTCGATGTGTACTTAGCGGTTAAAATTCTTCAAATTTGGGTATGTTCGCGGTACTTTGAAGTAGTGTACCTTCCTTTTTCGTGCCTTTAGCGGTTGAATTTCTTAAAAGTGCGTCCTCTCCGAAAATTCTGTTTCCGTGAATTTCGACCTTTTTCTGAAATCCTAAGTCTTTATAATACAATGATTTACGAAAAACTAGAAATGTCAAATTTGCAAAAAAGTCCCTTTTCGGAGGGGACTCAAAAGTAAAATTGATGTTGATGGTATTAAGGCCGGAAGGCTGACGCTATAGATTCGGGTACACCGTGCGGTTGTTTCCTACTTGGAACGTGAAGTAGTTCATTTTAACCAAAAAATAACTGTTTTTTTCATTTTTCGATTGCCAAAAAAAAAGAATAAGTATATAATAAAATATATTATACTTTAGGAGTAGTTGTATGAAAAAACTTGTATGTTTTTTTGTTGTCGGAATAGCCTGCCTTTCCGTCTCGCTTTTTGCGCAAGACTTTGGAAGGGGCGGCTATACTGGACCATCGGTGGAACCCATTGCCGTTAGGGACCTGCTGGAAACATCCCCCAATCAGTATGTAGTCCTTAAAGGCGTACTTGAAGTTCAGCGTGTTCCTGATACCTATGTTCTGGTCAACAGGGACGGTGATGAGAGATGGTCGGTAGTTGTTCATGTTGATCAGTATGCCTGGTCTAACGTTACCGTCGACGGAGAAACTGAAGTATTGGTATATGGTATTGTTCTTTTCTCTGATCTCAGCATAGAAATCCATGCTGTAAGGATTGAAATCCCGGAAGAGGAAGGCGCCTAATTATAACGGAAGATGCTGAACATCAGAATGATGATTCTGGGCCTGTAAATGCGTTAAATCGCTAAAACAGTTTTCGTTATTAATTAGGGTACGCCTAAACAGATTACAGTAAATAACTTGTTAATATATCTTTTTCGGTACTGCAAACCAAGGGTGTGGATATATGTCCGCACCTTTTTTATTTCTACATGAAGTTATTCTGTTGAATTGACTTTAAAACTGGTTCAATTATTACATTTTTACAAAATTTGTCAGTTTGTTTCTTGACTTTCCTATTAAAAAAGTACAATATGTAATATATGAATGATAATCAGGAAAATTTTACCTGTCCGCGCTGCAATGCAGTGATGGATTACAGGGAATTTGTAAAGAAGCAAAAGGTCTGCGGTAGTTGTAACTACCACTCCCGGCTTACCTGGCCGGAACGCATGGAAATGACCATAGATCCGGGCAGTTTTACCGAATTTGACGCCGGTATGGAATCGAAAAATCCTATAGGCTTTCCCGATTACGAGGCTAAAATTGCAGGACTTCAAAAGAGCTGCGGTACCAGAGAAGCGGTGGTAACCGGTGAATGTACGATAGAGGGGTATCCGCTTATCATTGGAATCATGGATAGCAATTTTATGATGGCCAGCATGGGCAGCGTCGTCGGGGAGAAGATCGCCAGGGCGTTTGAGTATGCTATTGAGAAGAAGCGTCCTGTTGTGCTGTTTACCGCTTCAGGCGGCGCCCGCATGCAGGAGGGCATCTTCTCGCTTATGCAGATGGCAAAGACATCGGGGGCGGCTGCTAAACTGGGGAAGGCCGGCCAGCTCTACATAACGGTACTGGCAGATCCGACAACCGGCGGTGTAACGGCCTCTTTTGCAAGCCTGGGAGATATCATCCTGGCGGAACCTGGCGCGCTTATCGGCTTTGCCGGAAAGCGGGTTATCCAGGATACCATAGGCGAAAAACTGCCTGAAAATTTTCAAACCTCGGAATTTTTGCGGGAACATGGTTTCGCCGACATGATCGTTTGTAGGGATGAAATGCGCGCCGTCCTTTCCCGATTGTTCCGCATCCACAACTACAAGCCGTTAACAAAAGGGGGCTCTGATGCCTGAGTTGTCATTGGATAAAAAACTGGAACTACTGCGCAGCATGGGAAGGCCTTCGGTAAAGGATTATTTTTCCCTTATCTTTAAAGAATTTACTGAATTTCATGGGGATAGGTACTACTCGGACGATCCGGCTGTCATGGGCGGCGTCGCCTTTCTGGAGGATGTACCGGTAACTCTTATTGGGCAGGTTAAGGGTAGGGATATTGAAGAACTCAAGCAGAGCAATTTTTCTATGCCCCATCCCGAAGGCTACCGCAAAGCCCTGCGCCTGGCTAAACAGGCGGAAAAATTCCACCGCCCTGTTATCTGCTTTATTGATACCCCCGGAGCTTACTGTGGTATCGGCGCTGAGGAACGCGGGCAGGGAGAAGCCATTGCCCGCAATCTTATGGAATTCATGGGCCTTGAAACCCCAGTTATTTCCATAGTCCTAGGCGAAGGCGGCAGCGGCGGCGCTCTGGCGCTGGGTGTCTGTGATGAGCTTGCCATGCTGGAAAACGCCATGTACTCGGTTATCAGTCCGAGGGGCTTTGCTTCTATACTCTGGAAGGACGCGGGCAGGGAACGGGAAGCTGCCGAACTTATGAAGATAACCGCGCAAGACCTTTTTTCTTTCGGTATCTGCGACAAGATCATAGAAGAAGCCGAAGGCGGGGCAAAAATGAACAAGAACCTTACCGCGAAGAACATCGAAACCTATGTTAAAGATGCGGTAACGCGCCTTACGGCCTTGGGCCGCGACAGCCTCCCTGAACGGCGCTACCAGAAATTTCGGCAAATCGGCCTATTCAAGGAAGGCTGAATCCAGTTGAAAATATAGCAAAGTCCCGCAGGCTCCTGTCCGTACACAGGCGCAGACCAGTCTGATAAAACAGTAATTGGCGGCGGTTCGCGCGTGTCTGTCTACACAGCCGGTTGCTTTGCAGACAGACACTGTATCATTCCAGACATAATTCCAGGCCGTCATAAGCCGGAGCAATGGAGATTTCCTCAATTCCCCGCAGGCGGAGGAAATTTCTGCAATATGTTTCGATCTCCTCATGTTTTAGATCGTGGCAGATATGGGTGAGCAATGCCCTTTTTGCGCCTATTTCAAGGGCGGCGGTGACGGCCTGTTCAAAGTTGAAGTGGGTTGTATGCGGCCTTACCCGCAGGGCGCCTATGATGAGCAGATCCGGCTTTGCTATAAGCGGCAGGGATGCGGGCGGAATGTAGTTTGTGTCGGTAAGGTAGACAAACGAAGTTCTGCCGGCCCCCGGCTTTTCCTCATCTATACGCCAGCCAAGTACATCGAGAATGCCGTGTTTTAAGGGAACGGGTTTACAGTAAAGGCCGCCGATACGGAAGGGAACGGAAACTGCGCTCAGGGTTAAGCGCGGTTTGCCTCCGCCCGCCTGGGTTTCTTTAAAAATATAAGAGAAACGCTCCTGAATTTCACTAACGGTCTGCGCTGAAGTAAAAACAGGAATAGGCTGCTCCCTGCTGAGGGGCCGTATGTCGTCAAGGCCGTGAATATGATCGGCATGGGCGTGAGTAATGAGTATGGCGTCAAGACATCCGATCCCGGCGCGTACCGCCTGTATTCTGAACTCAGGTCCGGTATCAATAACGATTCCTTCGCCGCCCTGTCCTTTGATGTAAAGCGACGCACGCATACGCTTATCGCGCATATCGGAGGAACGGCAGACCGGACAGGAACAACCGACTACCGGAACGCCGTGGGAAGTGCCGGAACCCATAACTGTTATCTTCATCTTTCCAGTATGATCGAAACAGCCGTTCTGTACCAGCATCTGTAGGCTGGTTTAGATATGCCCATAATCAATGATCTCCTGTTCTATACCAAGCCTTGTCTCCTGTATCCTGCCGGCCAGTTCAGCGATACCGGGGAGAGAGAGGATCGCTCCGCTGATACGCGATGCGTGTTTTAACATCGTATTGTCAAGTTTTCTACCGCAGTGCTTGTACCGATCAAAAGTTGCGCCGTCCATCTTTACCGGCTGTATCGGTTTTGCCGCGGCTTTCATAAGTTCCTGTAGGATAAGAATACCATCTATGTCAAGATCGCCCGCATGGTAAAGCGAAAAACCGCTTTCCGCAAGAAGCGCCGCAAGCGCCTGTACCGCACGGTTAGGGTAGCCTCCGGTATAGAGCAGCGCCTTGTATCCGGTCCGGTCTTCCCCTGTGAATTGTTCGGCGAGAGTATAAAACGTCTCCTTGTTTTCAATCATTAAAACCGAAGAACCTCTACCGCTATCCGGTGAAAGATCGGATGCTTCCGTCCGAACAACTTCGATTTGTCTGACCTTTAAAATAACTGAAAGGGGCAGCCCTATGACGATCCCGCTTGAATTATCAAGCTGCATGGGGCTGGGTTCCGGCGGCCTTTCCTCCCGCCCCCCCTGGGCCATGCTCCGGCGGGTATCCTCCTTTGTTTCTTTAAACGCAAAGTTGAGCCTCCCCGCGATCCATGCCTCCGGGAAAGATCGGTCGAGGAAGGAGAGGTCTGGAACGGAGATATTCTCACGGAATGCTTTTGCCAGGAGCCGGCTAAACATTTTGAGGATAGTTTCCATGCGTTTGGAATCGTTGTACAGTAAAACCGAAACGGCGCGCGGCGTCATTCCTCCGGGCGTATATTCGCCGCCCGCAAGACAAGCGAAGAGTTGTTCAAGGTCGTTTACCGCCTGTGCGTCCATCCCGCGCACCGCGTCCTCGCTGTCGATGCTTTCCGCAAGGAAGGAAAAGAAATCCATCGCCTGAGCCGCCTTTCGTCCTGCCGCGTTCTGCGCAGCCCTGTGGGCAGCCCTGCGGGCATCGGCGGCGGTTAGCGCCGGCGAGGCCTTCCCTGCCAGTGCAAACAGAGCTTCAGGTTTTTCAAAGACGATGGCGGCTATCTCCTCACCCTTACGCTTTCTTATCCAATTGATAGAGACGAGCTTTTCTTCAGCGCCCTGTCCTGTCCTTTTGTGCTCCAGAGCTTCGGCAGCATCCAGGAACGATTCGCGCTCGGAAGGCGGCGCACTGCTGAAGTGCGGAAAAATAACCTCTGCCTTTATCCTGAGCGCCCTCCCTCCCTCTGCCGCCGCGGAACCAGGGTATTTTTCGATAAAGGCATTGATGATCCGCTGTTCCCAAACGGTCATGCTTTGTGCCGGAAATCGCGTACCTTCGCCGAATGGGCATGACGGTACACCAGGTTGATCTGCTCCATGTAGGGGGCTATTGCCTCGATCTTTTCAGGAGGAACAGAGGTGATAAGCTGGAGATTCAGACTGCGGTAGAATTCCAGAATCTTGCCTATGCGTTCATCATCCATCCGGTTAAAGGCTTCATCAAACACCACAAGGCGGATGGTTTCTTCAGGACGCTGTTTGTAGAAACGGTAGAAACTGGCCGCGATGGCGACATAGTAGGGTGTTTGCGATTCGCCGCCGGATTTTTCGCGGATCACTTTGGAAAGGGAGGTTTCCATAGGCTTACCGGAGGAATCGAGCAGTTCCGTGTCGCGTATCTTAATGTCGTAGCGGAAGTATGTTCGATAATCGCAGATACTCCTCAGTTCCTGCGAATCGAGGTTTGCGTTGAGGATATGTTCAAAGAGTTCCTGGGCGGCTTTAAGTTCTTTAGGATCATTGAGACGGGAGAACAGGCTGTCTTCCATGGCGGGGATGCTTGCGGCCTTTTTTATTATTTCGATCTGGCCCTTTCTATCACTCCGTTCCTCCAGACTGAACCGGTACTGATCGCGCCCAAAGATGAGCATACGCAGTGTTTCATTGATTTCATGAAAGCTCTCGCGGGCATCTTCTATTAATTCATTAAGCCGCGCAATAAAGTGATCTTTAAATTCTTTTTCCGCGTCCGCTCGTTTCTCGCTTATCTTTTCACGGTAGCTGGGCAATTCCGAAGTTTCAAGCCGATTGAGCAGCTTTTCCGTTTCGGCGCCGTCCTCCGGTTCCACCGAAAGGAGGGCGCTGAAATCACGGTTGTAATTCTGCACCAGGGTATGATAATTGGTAAGCGCCCTGCTAAGCATGGTCTCGTGGCGTTTACGCGACGCCTCATAATTGACGCTCACTTCTTCCAGGTTATTCTCGCGTATACGTTCCTCGGCGTAGGCCGTACACTCAGATATTTCCGCCGGATGTTCTTCACTGAAAGCCGTAAGCGCGTTTTCCTTTTCAAGCAGTCTTGCCCCTGTTTCTTCAAGGCTCTTCAATGCGCCTGCAATAGCGCCCCGTATTTCTCCCAGCTTGATGTTCAGTTCTATACGGCGCTGTTCGGCGCCGCGTATCAGACGGTTTAAAGCATCGCGCTTCTCCTGAAGTTCCCTGAAACCCGCGGTATCAATACCGGCAAGTTCCGCTTGGCACTGAGCTTTTTCCGCCCTGATTTTTTCGCATAGTTGCACGGAAGGCAGCAATTCGGCAAGACGCAGGATAGACCTGTACGCCCTGCGGAATATCTCTTCCTGTTCTCCGGCCTTCCTCTCCAATGACGCGGCCTCGTCCCGTTCGCTGCGCAGTCGTTCCGTTTCCAGGCGGAGGAATTCCTGCCGTTTCTTCCGCGCCGCCTGGCCCAGATAATGCCGCCGGTAAACATCTTCCGGTATGCGCGATGCAGTATAGTTTGAGTATCTCATACACTCGCGGGTAACCGCCTTGGCATAGCTTTTAAGGCTTCCTATATCCGCACGCATTACATCGCCGAGGATATAATCAAGGTAGATACGGGCATAGGGCGATTCGGTCTCTACAAGTTCGGCAAGGGAGCCGGCCTTCCTCTGCGTATGCCTGCCCTCGGAACGGCGCATCTTTTCCAGGTTGGGAAGGTATACGCCGCCTAGGGAGCGGGGAAGGCTGTCGTAGACCTCCAGTGCATGCTGGAAATCCGCCTGATCTACCAACAGTGCAAAACGGAGGGTATTGAGCCAGCCTTCCACCGCGTCGGCCCATACATCGCTTGTAATATCCGCGACATCGGCAAGGATCTGCGAAACAATACCCGCCTCTTCCAGCGCCTTCCTCAAGGTTCTGGGGCCGCCGGGATAGCTCGCTATACCCCGTTCAAGATCGGAAAGTTCCCGCAGCGCCTCATTCAGATTCCGGCTTAACTCATCTTTCCTCCGTCCCGCCTCTTCTTTGGCAGCGCGGTTCTCCTTCTCGCCTTCTTCGGTTGTACTCAGGTCATCTTCGGGGTTTTCCGAAAGCCGCCTTGCAAGCAGGGCTTCGCACTGGGATCTGAGCAGTTCGTAAGTATCGGCCTTCTTCTGTTCGGACATAAGCTCCAATTCCAGGCGGCCTATACGTTCCTCAAGCCGGCGGTACAGGAGATGCGCGTCATTGACGGCAAGCGCGGCTTCAGTTTCCCTCCGTTCGTTCTCCCATTCAAAGATACTCCCGCCTAATGCGTCAATTTCCCTTTCCAGGGTCTGAAGCCTTGCCTCGTTACCGGAAATCTGCTGTTCAAGGCTCATCTTTCTCTGCCTTTCGTTATCCCGTTCCAGGTTCAGTTTGAGGTATTCCATTTTAATGAGGAGCAACAACAGCCGCCGCCATTCCGCGGCCTGATCTCCAATCTTCCTGAGCGCCTCGATACGCAGTACCGCAGCTTTGGCCTGCCGGTCAGCTTCCTTGTAGCTTTCAAGGTTCTCTTTCATAGCCGTGATCTCTACCGGCCGTTCTTCAAGGATATAGTCGCAGACAAATTTATCAACTGATATAAGGGGTGTAAAACTTACTGAACGTGTAAAGGCTTCAAGGTACGGATTGTACTCTGCTAAACGCCGCCAGACCCCCAGCCTGCCGGTAAAATCGCGGAGGTATGCCTTCTTTGAATCGTAAACCTCAATATTCCGCGCCGCAAGCAGATCGCGGAACTGTCTAAAAGCCAGAGGGCTGCCTCCTTCGCCTGAAACTTCCACCGAATCGAGCGGAACATTCGTCCCTATCCAGAAATGCTCGGTAAGCCTGCCGTCGGTAAAGGCTTCTACACAGGCCCCCGCCGTAAAGGAAGCCGCCGTGTTTCCGGCTGAAAGAGAATTGTCCGTAGAAAATTCCAGCATGATATGTGAGACAGCGTCATCTCTTAGGTATTCGGCATTATCGCTTCCCAGTTTGCAGCGCACGTAGCCGGCAAGGTCGCGTCCGCCCTTTCTGTCGCCTGCCGCCGTATTAAAGCGCGCCTTGCGCAGATCCGCAGCCATAGCGTACTGAACGGCATCCACAATGGTAGACTTTCCCGATCCGTTGTCTCCGGCCAACAGGCACCGATTCCCGATTCTGATGATCGTATCCTCAAAATAATGCCAACCTACCAGCCTGATCCGTTCCAGGGTGATCATGTACACTCCCCTTTAGTCTTCATTCTCCCCGTTCCATATACAACTCCCTGCTTTTCTCCGCATACAGCCGCTCAATCTCCTCCGGTGATTTACCGCTTTTCAGCATATCCAGCGCCTCTTTCAGACCCTTGATTTCACCGCGTGTTTCACCTCTGGCTTCACCTCTAGCTTCACCTCTAGCTTCACCTCTAGCCTCCCATCTCGCGGTTAATCCCGTTCGTACCAACACATCATCCAACGTTTCCGCCGCCATCTTCGCCAGTTCCTCCATTGCTTTCAGATTTGCCTTTATAAGGGTGTCAAGGTATACCCTCATATACTCTTCATCCCCATACCGCAGGCTTTCCAGAAATACTTGTTCCAGACTCTCCTCCCGGTGGTTCCCGTGCAGTTCCTTTATCCATAAATCCTCACGATCCTCGAGCTTCCTGCTTTCTATAATCTGTATCAGAAACGGCATCCCCTGTATGACGTGCACCCCGTGCCACCGTTCTTCTACCTTCCACCCATATACCTCTCTGATGTATTTGAGCGCTTCACGCGGCCTTCCGCTCAAGACTATACTCAACGACAGCTCTTCTACAACTATATGCTCAATGGAGGAGTAAAGTAAACAATAACCGAGCGTCTTGTTGAAATCGTCTATCGACAGGTAATCGTTCGGGCTTTTATATTCAACAATATTCGCAGCCCTGAATATCGCGGCTATCTTCTTATCAATCACCGCTTCCGGCTTTTTCTTGATGATGAGGGCGTCTATGCGCAGGGGCTGGGTGTTCAATTGCACCTCCTCCTGGAACTCAAGGGCGTCTTTGTACGCCTCAAAGCCCAGTTTTAAGGCGCAGATAAAGGCTTGATGCCAGTTTATACGATCCTCTTCCATATTTAATTCCCTATAACTATGACTTTCCTCGATCTTTCAAAAAAATTCAAGCGATGATAAAAAGTTTACCGCAGACAGCACTAGCAGCCTGTTGCACTTGTGGATTTTTTGCATATTCATGCAAAAAATCCCGATCAATGGGCATGCTTTCGGAGTTTGTAAGGTATAAATATTCATGTTTATGAATATTTATACCATT
>JAISQR010000522.1 GCA_031274035.1 Treponema sp.
GCAATCTCTTCGCCCGCCAGGTTAATGTGATACGTTTTCGGCCTCGGCATACTTCACCCCCTTTCTTGAGTAAAGTATACCATATGTTATGCCGTATATCAACGATACAATACACTAGACCTCTCCCTTAATGCGGTCAAGGTACTCTGCCGCGCTATGAGCGGCGATTGCGCCGTCGGCAACGGCAGTAGCTACCTGACGGAAGGGTGTTGTGCGTACATCCCCGGCGGCAAAGAGGCCGGGGATGGAAGATGCCATACTCTGATCGGTACATATATAGCCCTCCGCGTCGGTATCAAGGCCGTCCGTTTCCGGCGCCCGCGGTTCTGCGCCGGCAAAGATGAAAACCGCATCTGCCTCTTCTTCCGTCCGTTCCGCCAGGGGAATATTTTCCAGTATTACCGAATTGACCTTTTTATCGCCTTTAATTTCAAATAACCGGGTGTTAAAGCGAACCTCTATATGCGGATTTTTCAGGATGCGTTCCGCCAGGGCTTTCTGCGCCCGGAATCTATCCCTACGGTGGATAAGGATAATTTGGGAACTTAGGCGGGAAAGGTACTGGGCTTCATCGCAGGCAGCATCCCCCCCGCCGACCGCGATGATCTTCTTATTTTTAAAGAAGGGCCCGTCGCAGGTAGCGCAGTAGGAAACGCCTTTGCCGTTAAAGCGCTCCTCGCCGTTTATGCCCAGCTTACGGCGCCGCGCTCCGGTGGCAATTACCACGGCAGGGCTGCGCCGGATTTGGCCGCTGCTCAGGGTGAGGATAAAAAGGCAGCCTTCGCCGGCTGCTTCACGGCGAATCCCCGTAACCGAGCCGCTTTCAAAACGGGCGCCGAAGGCTTCGGCTTGCTTATACATATCCTGGGCAAATTCATAGCCGCTTCTAACCAAAGCGCCCGCCGCGCTGAAATTACCGGGATAATTTTCCAGTACATCAATATTGTTAACTTGTCCGCCGGGAGCAAGCTGTTCCAGCACCAGAACATTTAGGTTTGATCGAGCGCCGTACTGAGCGGAGCTTAGACCGGCAGGCCCCGCTCCTACAATGATCAGATCCGCATCAGGTTTTGTCATAATTTTATACCGTTCTCCTTCAGTGGTTTTGACATCCATTAATATTTAGTATATTATATTTAAAAAGTATACTTACTTATTAGGAGAAAATCCATGCAAATATACACTGTTCGTTTACAAAATGAATTATATACAAAAGGTGTTTTTTTCTTTCTACCCTTACTGCTTGTATGGGGAATATTTCCCGCGGCAGCCCAAGCCAAAACCGTATTTCCCGGTCTTGAGCCTGACCCCAGGGCCTTTGAATATGCGGTGAAGGCTGAAAAGGGCAGCCTGACCTGGCAAGATATGGCCGAAATGAGTTTCTGGGCGTCAGGCGCGGATATTAACGGCGCTATTAGAGTAAACGGTAAAAACAGTACCTACGGCGAAATTATACGCGCCGCTATTGCGGAACTGCAAAACGCGCCGGATATTCCCAACAGTCTAAGGGAACGGGGCGAGTATGTTCTGACCTTTCTGTATAAAAAATTCCTTAAAACCTATTCCCTAAGACAAACTGAAATAGATGTAATTTTTAGATCGGGATACTATAACTGTGTATCTTCGGCGGCCCTGTACCTGATATTTGGAACCGCGGCAGGTCTTGAAATTGAAGGTGTTTTGACTAAGGATCATGCCTTTGTAAGCGTTCAGACCGAGGAGGGGGCTATTGACGTGGAAACGACCAATCGGTACGGTTTCGATCCGGGTAACCGCAAGGAATTTCAGGACGGCTTTGGCAAGGCTACCGGTTTTGCCTATGTACCGGCAAAAAATTACAGGGATCGTTCGCCGCTTAGCAGCCTGGAGTTGATTTCCGTTATTTTTTCCAACCGTATTTCAGACCTGCAAAGCCGCGGTCGTTACAACGAGGCCATTCAGCTTGCTCTTGATCGCTCCGCTATGCTCTCCCGCAGGAAGAATCCGGTAGATTCCCCCTACTTTCTTGACCCTGAAAAGGATGTGTTGGATAGGCTTATGTTTTACGGCTCGAATCTGCTTAAATCCGGTAAGGAAGAGGATGTATTTAAATGGATAGATTTAACATCCGATAAATTTCCTCCCGGCGAGTATGATGGAAAGCGGAAAGAATTAGATTATGCCGCAGTTAATAACCTTATACTCAAGCATGTCAAGGCAGGAAATTATTCAGAAGCCCGGAATACCCTAAGCAGGGAGGCGTTCCGTATTGACGCGGACAGCGCGGCTAAACTCGGCGTTATAATACTGGATACGGAACTTACCGGCAAAACCCAAAAAATAAGAACCATTGCGGACGCGGAGGCTATTCTTGCACTAATTGATGAATCGGAACAAGACGCGGACGGACTTCCGCCGGAACGCGCTGTCGAATTGCGCAACTTTGCCCTTGTTAAAAAATCGGAATTGATCTCCAAAGAGCAGGGCTGGCCCGCCGCGATTGAGTTTCTTGAAACAAGCATTGCCCGCTATGGCGCGAATGCTCTGCTGGAAAAGAACCTTCAAGTATTCCGTTCCAACTATGTTGCGGATTTTCATAATGCCTTTGCCAGAGCCTATAACAGGCGCAACTATACCGAGGCAATTAAAATTGCCGAAGAAGCGCTCAAAGAATTTCCCGAGAACCGGCAGCTTACCGCAGACCTTGATACCGCAAGAAAGGCTGCAAACTAAGTATTACACTATCCGAAAGTACGCCCGTTAATAGAGATTTTTGCATAAATGTACGCCTTTGATGCACATTTATGCAAAAATCCGCCAAAGTCCCACAGACAACAACTAAAGGCCGGCTAAAAGCCCTGCCCTCGACGGGGTTTTTAACACCTTCTCTATCTTCTGCTGCAAGATTTCCGCATTGACCGGCTTTGAAAGACAGTCGTCAGCTCCTTTCTTCTTTGCATATTCGACAAAATCAGGCGTACCATAGCTGCTTACAACAATCACCGGAATCTGCATCTGTTTCGGATTCTTCCGTAATTCGTGCAGGAATTCAAAGCCCGACATGCTGGGCATGGCAATATCCAGCAGGATGATATCAACAGTTGTTGTATTAAGAAAAACCAGAGCATCCCCGCCTGATTTTAGGAGTCGCAAATCGTACTTCTGAGATAAAAAATTGCTCAAGACCATAAGGTCCATTTTATTATCATCAATAGCAAGAATTGTTTTTTTGTCCTCCATGACTTTATACCTCTTTATAAGAACAAGTTTACCTGTTTCCTATGGTTTTAATTGCCTCGTTAAGCGCTTCCTCAAGTATTGCGGCAGGCGGTTCTTTAATATGTCCAAGTTTCTTTAAATCTTCCACTACCGCCCGCGCATCCGAAATATCCTGCTTTGCCCTTTTGTAAACTTCGTCCCAGCTTAATTCTATACGGGCAAGCCCTTCCTTGACGGCCTGTTCAGCGACATCGGCGGCTTCCTGGGCAAAGACATCCGTCTCTTCCATGGTGGCGACAATGTTATCCGGCGTAATACCACGCTTTTCGGAAAAATCGGCAATGGAGTGGGCGCAGCGTATTGCCATACCATCACTGATCTTACGGGAACGTACAAGGAGGGCGCCTTTGAGAATGCCGGGGAAACAGACCGAGTTGTTTACCTGGTTGGGAAAATCTCCACGGCCGGTAGCCACGATAAAGGCGCCCTCCTCTTGAGCCGCATAGGGCCATATCTCCGGCACGGGGTTGGCGCAGGCAAAGACTATAGCCTTGTTTGCCATTGAACGTATCCATTCGCGTTTTACGGTGTCCGGGCCCGGTGTAGAAAGGGCAATGAGTACATCCGCCCCTTTTATGGCGTCTTCAATTTTCGTGATCCTGCCGGGATTTGTTTTTTCACAGATTTCCCACTTGCGGTAGTTGCGCTTGTCCTTTTGAATATCTTCACGGCCCTGGTGAAGGCCCCCCTTGGAATCGAAAACACACATTTTGGCCGGAGCGCCGCCGTCGGCAAGAATAAGCCGGGCAATGGTTGTATTGGAAGCTCCCGCCCCAAGAAGTACGATTTTACTATCGGAAAGTTTCTTACCGGCAAGTTTTAAGGCATTGAGGAGCCCTGCCAGGGTGATACAGGCCGTGCCCTGGGCGTCATCATGCCATACCGGAATTTCACAGGCTTCCCGCAGTTCATCCAGCACCTTGAAGCAGTTGGGCTGGCTAATGTCTTCCAGGTTGATTGCTCCAAATGAATGTTGCGCCATTTTGACAAATTCGATAATCTTGTCAGGGTTGTTTTTACCATCGGAGCCCCTGGAATCTACACACAGGGCTACCGCGTCTATGCCCCCCAGGTACTTCATGATCATGGCCTTGCCTTCCATAACGCCAAGCCCGCCCGGAGGCGTACAGTCGCCATCGCCGAGAACTCTGGTGGAATCTGAAACTATGGCTACAAGATTGCCGCGGTTGGAAAGGGCAAAGGACGAATCCCTGTTTTCACGGATAGTAGTTGAAATTTTGGAAACACCGGGGGTATACCAGACATTGAACCAGTTAAGTCCATAAATGCCGCATTTGGGAACCGTTTGCATTTTACCGCCGTAAAAATGGTGGGCCTGAGCGGCAAGATTCTTGAAGAAAAGCGTCTTTGCCTGAGCTTTTTGGTCTTCGGTAAAACCGGCAGGGAAAAGTTCGTTAAGATTTTTAAGACTTGGATCGATTTTCATAGTATCCCCCTTTAAATATAGTAAAATTCCAACCTTAAAGCTAACAGTTTGCCGCGCTTTGCGCATAAAATGGTATAAATATTCATAAATATGAATGCGAACCGGAGGTTCGATTATACCTTACAAACTCCCACAAGTTGCCAGGATCAAGGCTTAGTACTTGATCCTCTATACATTCTTTCTTTAAAATTGCATTTGCGTAATTCTTTGTAACCACTCAGACGCGGCGTGATTTACAAAACGTTTCTTGTTCTTTTATACATTAACCCCCCTTGCACCTGAGTAGTTACAACTCTTTACATAATAAAGAATGAGCAATTTTTTCCAAAATATCTTTAAAAACCCAACCGGGTTTTTAAAGATACCCTTATGTATATCTCCATAATTATAAGTATATTGAGATATTTGTAAAATGTCAAATCCTACATGGCCCTTCTCAGCAACTTTACTTTTAGCGCTATATGCGGTAAAAACACCCTAAAAATGCTACAAAAATCTATATTTAACCACGAAAAAAACGAAAAAATCCGACAACCAGATGTTAAGCCGCTTTTCATGACTGACACCTTAAAGATTTTTTCGTGGTTAAAAAAAGTAAAACCGCTGGCAAAGGCCGTCTCTATTCGGAATGAAAAACAGATTTACCTTAGTTGGGGATCGTGTTATTATTAGATAATTTTGATATTTATAGAGAGGTTTATTATGAAAGCAGTTTTAGGGCGGACCGGTTTACTGGCGAACAAGGACGCCTTTGGCGTGCTGCCCCTACAGCGGGCAAGCATGGCAGACGCTGTTAAGATTCTTAACAAGGCGCTTGACGGCGGGATTAATCTTTATGATACCGCGCGGGGCTATACGGACAGCGAGGAAAAGATCGGCAATGCTCTTTCTTCAAGGCGTGATGAATTCTTTCTGGCTACCAAGACCCATGCTAAAAATACCGAAGGTTTTTGGAAGGACCTTGAAACGAGTCTATCGGCTCTGAAAACCGATCATATTGATATTTACCAGTTTCATAACCCTGATTCTGTGCCCAAGCCTGGTGATGGGACGGGGCTTTACGAGGCTATGCTTGAAGCGCGCAGCCAGGAGAAGATACGTTTTATCGGTATTACCAACCACCGCCTGCCTTTGGCGAAAGAGGCTGTAGAAAGCGGTCTTTACGATACCCTCCAGTTTCCGTTTAATTATCTTTCCTCTGATGATGAAATAAAAATGGCGGAAAGCTGCCACGAACGGAATATCGGTTTTATCGCCATGAAGGCCCTGAGCGGCGGCCTTTTAACCGATGTGTCAAGCAGCCGCGCCTGGCTTAACCGTTTTCCCGGTGTTGTGCCGATCTGGGGTATACAGCGGGAAAGTGAACTGGACGCGCTTTTTGAGGCTATGAAGGACAACAGTGCTGTAAGCAGCGAACAGCAGAGCCGCATTGACGCCGACCGCAGGGAACTTTGCGGCAGTTTCTGCCGGGCCTGCGGTTACTGTATGCCGTGTCCGGCAGGTATCATTATCAATATATGCGCCCGTATAATACTTGCTATACACAGGATGCCCAATGCCCGCTTTTTTACCCCGGAATGGAAACAGGAAATGGCTAAAATAAAAAACTGCCTGCACTGCGGAAACTGTACCTCCCACTGCCCTTATGGTCTGGACACTCCGGCTTTGCTTAAAAAGAATTACGAAGAATACCAGAAGTTGGCGGCGCTCTGAAATGTATGCTGAGGCGGGATGCCGCGGGCAGAAAGAGATGCTATAAAGTATGAACATAGAACCCCGCCGCCCCCAAGTACCAAGCAGGTGAGTATATCGGGGAGCAGCATAACTACGGACACATCACGAAGCGGGGGTATCTGCCGCGTTGCTGGTGCGGGGGGGGCAGCGTGGTCGAAGGATGGAGGAGCGTTAAGGGAGCGGTATGAATATATGGCGAAGGAACAGGGAAAGAGCAAGAAGAAGGCGATAGCAGAGAACTCTTATTGTTGCTATAATTTCTTGTAATGTAACAAGTTACTATATTTTTCCGCAAGATGAATATTTATACCTTGCAAACTCCCACAGGCTCCTAAGTTTTATCCCCGCTTTTATTACGGCGTTTCTGTACTATCCGCGAGACGATGATGCCGGCCTCAAAAAGAACGACGAGCGGCAGGGCAAGAAGTACCTGCGACACAACATCGGGCGGAGTGAGGACGGCGGCAATGACGAATATGCCGAAAATGATGTACTTCCGCAGTCTGCTGAAGGTACTTGCCTTGACAAGCCCGCTGAGGGTAAGGACGGCCATGACTATCGGCGTTTCAAAGACAAGGCCGAAGGGCAGCACAAAACCGGCAAGGAAATTCACATACCTTTCGATTGAAATAAAAGGCTGGGCTATCCCCTCACCGCTCCCCAGAAAAAAAGTAACCGCCATCTGAAATACAATGAGGTAGGCGAATAGGGCGCCCAGCAGGAAGAGGGCAAGCGTGATAAAGAACATGAGCGCGACAAACCGCCCTTCGCGCGGGTAGAGAGCGGGCTTTATAAAAGACCAGACTTGGGCAAGGATAAGGGGCGAAACAATGATGACGCTTACCATAAAGGCTGCCTTCATCTGAATAAAAATGGGCTCGTGCAGGGAAATGAAGATCAGTTCTATACCGCGCGATTTTATCGGCTCTTCGAGGAAGTTCATAACCTCGCGGGAGAAACCCAGGAAAACCACGAGGAAGACCGCCGCAATGCCGCCCAGACTGATAATTAAAACCTTCCTCAGCGCTTTAAGGTGAAAGGCAAGCTCCTCCCTTGGGAGGCCCCCGCTCCGGGCCTCCGTGCCGGAAGCGGTTCCTTCAATCTTTCTTTTCGCTCTCATCCGTCCTGTCCGCGCCGGCGTCCGGCTTTACCTCGTTGCGGAATTCCTTTATGCTCTTACCCAATGCCTTTCCTATACCCGATAATCTAGTACCGCCAAACAATACTAAGGCTAAGACAATGATAAGTATAATCTCTGTAGCGCCTATTCTCATAGTTACTCCTTACCTGTTTCATTCTTGTCAGCCTGATCGGGCGGCCTTGTATCCGCCGGGTGCAGGTCTGTTTCAAGCTGTTTATCCAGGCTGTCTCTCTCATACAGGGGCTTGAACTCCCCTGCCGTATCCTTGAGAATCTTCCCTGTTTCTTTAAGCTCCCGTATATTATCATCCAGGTCTATGGTATCCATGAACTGCCGTACAATTTTCCGCGCGTATTTTACGGTTCTTCCAAGCCAACGCGCTACCTTGACAAGGTCCCGGGGACCGACCACAAGCAGGGCAACGGCGAAGATGAGCGCAAGTTCACCTATACCTATATTAAACATTATAGCATAACCACTATAAAAATTTTCATTGCTTCCAGCATATTGCATTTATTTTTAATTTACAACTATACTTAACTTATAAAAGGCAATTCTAAAAACTTATGTTGAGCTTTAAGAATTTTTTTTAAGGAGAAAAACATGCAAGATGCTGAAAGCAGGAACGGAAAAACAGGCAAGGCCGAAGGCGCCCGTGTAAAAGATGACGTGCTTAAAAAGGAGATGTCGAGACGGGATTTTATCAAGGCAGTGGCGGCGGGCGCTACGGGCCTTACGGCTATAGCCGTACTGGGTTCGGCGTCCTACGAAAATTCGGAAGGTTCCGCCGGAAAAAACGGCAGCCAAGTTTCCGCTGCCGGAAGTTCCAGAGTATACATGACGGCCGATATTAGCGCAAGGGGGCTTATGGCCGTTTATAAGAGGCTGGGCATTACAGTATCGGGGAAAGTTGCTATTAAGCTGCACATGGGCGAACGCGGTAACACGAATTACCTCCGCCCTGAACTGCTGCGCGATCTTGCCGCCGAGGTGAAGGGCAGTTTTGTGGACAGCAACACCTACTACGGCGGGGGCCGCGGTACGACGCAGGGTCATCTTGCGGTAGCCAAAGAGCACGGCTTTACCTTCGCTCCGGTGGACATACTCGATGCGGACGGCGACACGAAGCTGCCGGTTACAGGCGGGAAGCAACTCAAGGAAGCCATAGTCGGCGCGCATATCCTTAACTATGACTGGATCATCTCCGTGGCGCATTTTAAGGGACATTCCCTTGCGGGTTTCGGCGGCAGCTTTAAAAATATGGCCGTAGGTATCGCGTCACCCGCAGGCAAGGGAATTCTCCATTCCAACGCGGGCGGCGGCAGGTTCTCTTCGACCGGAGAGCCTTTCTTTGAAAAAGTCATCGAGTACAACAAGGCGCTGCTGGACGCTAAACCCGGCAAGATTCTTTTTATCAATGTACTCAATAATCTTTCAATAAGCTGCGACTGCGACGGCAATGCTCCCAAGTCTACTATTGCGGATATAGGCATACTGGCCTCGCTCGATCCTGTCGCCCTGGAAAAGGCCAGCCTGGATCAGATATATGCACGTCCGGTAAGCGAGCGCAGAAGCCTTGTTGAACGTATAGAAAGCAGGGGCGGGGTATACCAGATCACCTATGCTGAAAAAATCGGCCTGGGAACCCAGAACTACGAACTGGTTAACGCTTAGGAGTTTGTGGGAGGACTTTGGTGAATTTTTGCATGAAGGGGTTGCCCGATCAATGGGCATGCAGTGCTCTTCGAGCTTTCGGAGTTTGTAAGGTATAATCGAACATCCGGTTCGCATTCATATTTATGAATATTTATACCATTTGTGGCGCTTGTAGTTTTTTACGGCCTTTTTTAGCAAAAAAGCCATAAAAACCACTATTATCCGGCATCCTTGCGGCTGAAGCCGCTAAGCAGTTTGTAAGGTAAAAACCGCATAATCGGCGGTTTTTTGAGGTTTTATGC
>JAISQR010000568.1 GCA_031274035.1 Treponema sp.
AGCCTTGGGGCGAATCTTCGTACCTGCAATGTATTGCGGGGTTGAGACCCGGCAGTACAATCGGACCGAAGGTCCGCAACTTCCTATCGAACGACGATACCCCGCTGCTTGCGGGGTTCGTCATTCATCCTCTTCTACGCCGGGCCTTTGCCTTTAGCGGCCCGGGCCGCAAGGGCCTCCAGATCGCGGGCATCGGCTTCAGTTTCAGTATTCACTATATACATGGCGCCCTCCGGCGCCAAATTTTCCAGGAGTACCGGTAGTTCTTCGGGGGTGATATCTACTTGAAAGGCCTTACCTGCTCTCTGGATCTTTTTCAGAACATCCAGCCAGTGAGAAGCGGTCGGCTGTCCCGCGCCGTATACCCATTGAATGCCATTCAGTTTTTTAATTGACAAAAGACGGTCCAGATGACGCAGGGCGCCGGGACCGTCCAGGTGAAAGACACTGGCATCCAGATAAGCCAGTTCCGCCTCTAACTCTTCCACAATCAGGTCCTCAAACATATTCTCTGAGATCAGACAGATAAAATCGCAGCTCGTTACATACCAGCGGCCGGGATGCCATATCCCCATCCAGTTGCTGCTGCCCCGCTGGTACCGGCCGGCAATTTCCGCAAGTTCCCCGTACAGGGTTTTGAAACCTTCAAAAAGATCCATCGCCCCCCGTCGTAAAAAATCCGGATGTTCCAGAGTGTCGATGCAAAGCGTTTCCGGGCCCCGCATGGCTACGAGGCCGTCGAACCCTGCATGAATATCGGTAACACCCACCAAATATTTGTCTTGCCCGTCTTCAGCGGCGGCTTCGGTCATTTCCACAATTTTCTTATAGTAGAAACATTCCCGATCTATTTGAAAGGGCGTATAGGTATCCCACTCCGTCAGGGTATGTATTGACCAGCTGGTGTCTTCCCCAAATTCAATGGGAATTCCGTACAAGGAGGCGAATAGGTCCGGCCCCAGGTCGGGGCTGAGAAGGGGAAAAGATTCACCTCCGTAATAGGTGTTTTGGAAGGAGATGTTGGCTTTTTCCAGCATATATCCGGTATCACACCACCGGTCTTTCAGGGTCTTGTGTGCCGACGGCGGATAGGGAAGCAGCTTATCCCTGGGCGCGGTGATCCACAATATGGGACGATCGTGATTTTCACAGGCCCAGTATTCAGTATACCTTTTCTGAACTTGTTCCCAATCCGGTCTATACAGCATAAACAACCCCCCTGTTGTTTTCTATATTAATTTTTCATCCCCGAATATGTCATGGCATCACTTATCTGACTGCTAAAAAAGAAATATAAAATAATAACCGGAATGCTCGCAATAACTAAAGATGCGCCGATAGGCCCCCAGTCAGTAGAAAACGCACCCCAAAAACCGGCAAGGCCCAATGGCAGGGTCTTCATATTGTTTTTCGTTATTAATATCAAGGCAAGGCTGAATTCATTCCAGTTAGAAATAAATTGGTAAATAAGCAGTACCGCTATAGCAGATTTCATCTGAGGGAAAATAATGGAAAAATAAGTACGAAAAAAACCCGCCCCGTCAATAAAGGCCGACTCTTCCAGCTCAAGGGGCAGGCTCAAATAAAAACCATACAACACCATTACCGCAAAAGGAAAACTGAGGGTAGCATACGGTACAATCAAGGACCAAAACGTATTGATGAGCCCCAGGTTTTTAACCATCACCACCAGAGGAATCATAACGGCCTGGATAGGGATGAACATACCAAGCATGATGACGGAATGCAGGGTTTTTGTCAGGCGGTTCCTGACCCTGGCAATGACATAAGTAAACATCAATGCAAAGGTGATGCCAAAAAACATAGACAAAATCACGACGATTGTGCTATTGCGGAAAAATATGCCGATATCGAACCGGGTAACCGCTTTGACATAATTTTCCCACCGCGGCGCCAGGGGGAACCCGAAGGGATTAGTAACGAAAATCTCCTGATTGGATTTGAGAGAAAAGAAGGACATCCATATTACCGGATAAAGACAAATAAGCGCATAAAAAATTACTATTATATATAAAAGCAAATATGACAATTTGAAGGTTTTCATTCTTGATCAGAACCCCAGTGCATACTCAATATATCTCCTCAAACTTTTCAGTTAGCTTATTGATAATCAACATCAATCCCACACAGATAATAACGATCAGGACAGCTACCGTACTGCCGTATCCATAAGAACGCAGCCGGATCATTGCCCGGTATAAAAGGATTGATAATGTATGGGTGTAATTGCCCGGCCCTCCTTTAGTCATGAGGAAAATTACCTCAAAGGCATGGAACCCGAAAGTAACACACATAATAATACACATCTTCAGAGTCGGAATTATTAAGGGGAGGGTAATGCCAAAAAATTGCTGGTTTCTATTTGCACCGTCTATAAGGGACGCTTCATAATATACATGGGGGACATTCTTCATAGCGGCATAGAGGATAAACATGTGATATCCCATGCCTTTCCATGACTCCGCAGCTATCACCGCAATCAATCCTTTTACCGGTTCATTCAGCCAGTATTGCCGCCAGCTCAGCCCCATGGCCTTAGCTAATTGATTAATGAGTCCAAAATCACCGTGGTAAATGGATATCCATAACTGGGATACTACGGAAATCGACAGAACTACCGGTAAAAAATATACATTTTTAAAAAATTGCGTTCCCTTGATATTTGCGTTTGCAAAAATAAAGGCAAAAAACAAACCGACGCCAATCTGATACATCGTTAAAATGAGCGAGAAAATCAGACTATTACGGATGGATATTGCCAAATCGCTGGATGCAAAAAGCCTCAGATAATTCTCCAAACCAACAAATACCGCAGGATTGATGCCATCCCATTCGGTAAAACTATAAATCACCGATTGAATTAGGGGAATAATAAGGATTACGGTATACAAAATGAGTACCGGGGCGGTAAATGCCACCAAAGCAGGCTTGCTTTTTCTGAACAAGGGGCTAATCATCAAGGTTTTCCTCTGAATGACATATGCGGCCCGGTGAAATGAAGCCGCATATATCACATTGTCCTTATTGTACTTTTAACCGTTCCCTTATCTTCTAAC
This sequence comes from Treponema sp., assembly GCA_031274035.1. Lineage (GTDB taxonomy): Bacteria > Spirochaetota > Spirochaetia > Treponematales > Breznakiellaceae > JAISNI01. The sequence continues at coordinate 3,078 of JAISQR010000568.1, forward strand.
AGCGGAAAGTTTTCTCTCGAGATCTGCCATAAACTGATCTACCGTATAATTACCCGCCAATAACAATTCTACGCCATCGGACAAGGCTACCATGATTTCCGCATTGTTAAGATCCCAGGAGAATTTGGTTGTCGATTTATAATTCCCCAAGGAACTAACATAGGCTTCATAGGGTGTCGGCCGGGGATCTTTAGGTTTCGGCGGATTTTTTAACATGCTGGGATTAATCTGGGCATTGGCCTTTGAATACTCAATGATAAAATCCATCAGCCATTGGGCCGCAAATTCAGCGTATTTTCCCTTTGGATATACCGCCCATCCGTCAAGACCCGTCCTGCCGCCGGACATATTCCAACGGATCGTTTCTTCCCTGCCGGGATCGCCAAAGGGGTTATAGGAAAAATAACCCATATTTTCCCCATATCCTTCCGTCATCGCGGTAGCAAAATGCCATCCGCCGTTGGCTACCATCCCTGCAGCGCCGGTAGAACAGAGTTCAAATGCCTGGCTTGCATTGGTACTGAATGCGGCCCTTCCGATAAGCCCAAGGTCTACCATCTCTTTCAGTCTTTGTGCAGCCGTGCGATAAGCAGGATCGGTTATTTTTGTTACCCCGCCATCAAGCCCGGTGATGCCCTGGGGTTCTCCTGAACCAATGACCGCAAGATCGTAGAGCTGCAGACCAGGCCACTGTTCAGCGCCGAACAAGGCTAGGGGTATTTTACCCGCACGGAGCAGCGGCGGAATAAGGGCCTTGAATTCCGTAAAATTTTTAGGCGGCTGTAAACCCAATTCCCGAAATACCGCTATATTGTAATATACCAGGAATGCATTGGGGGTATCCGAAACAAGGGTATAATAATGTCCGTCAGAATAACGTGTATTATTGAAAGTACCGTCAAGAAATTCATTAAACAATCCGGTCTTTTGAATTATATCATCAAGTACCAGCATATCACCGGACTTGATAAAACTATCAACCACCGAACTGCCGACACACTCATACACATCGGGCATTTCCCCTATAGCGGCTCGGGCCTTTAAGGTCGAACCATCCGAATCCGCCCGGTGTTCAATGTTGACCTTGAGGTTCGGATATTTGGCCTTCATTGCTGTTAATGCGGCATCCGTAACCGGAATTGAATTCTCCGCATAATAGGTGTAAAAATTCAGTTCTTTGGGTATCCCCGAACCTGCCTGTTCCCTTCCGCCGCCGGCGAAAACCGAAACTGCCCCTAAAAGGGCCAATGTGATACTGATAAACCCTATCCGTATAATATCCTTTTTCATAAGTCCTCCATTGAAATAATGCAAGCGCTTGTATTTTATATAATATACCCGTTCTTGCGGGATGTCAACAACAAATTTGAAAATAATTAGAAAATTTTTGACTTCAAAACGATTCACGAAGGCAAAGCCGGGAAGGCAGTATCCGGATTTTTGTATGACTTTTTTTGGGGTCCTTCTTTATCTCCTGATATAATTCCGCGGCCAATGTCCCGATTTCGCTCGTGCGTAAATCTATGGTACTGAGGGCGGGCATGCTGATTCGGGCAACAAAGGTATTATCAACCCCCGCAATGGCCAAATCCTCCGGAACCCGGATTGCAAGTTTCCGGGCGGCGCTCAAAACACCTACCGCCATTAAATCGTTCCCCGCGAG
>JAISQR010000071.1 GCA_031274035.1 Treponema sp.
CCGAGTTTTTGCACCTGGCCGCGGACCACCCAATCGGCGTTGGCGGCTTTGCCCAGGCTCGCGGTTTTTTCGTCGCTGGACAGGTCGCTCATCTGGAATTTATTTTCGCTCATTACGGCTATGATGTTCCCCCGGGTATACACCCGCACCACATTTTTCGCCTGTAACTCAAGCCCGAACATTTCCGCGATGGTTTCCGCGTCGCTTGCCGCGTTCCCGCTGGTGGCGGTAAAGGGCGCCACCGCAACCCGCGCCTGCTGGGCGAAACACACGCCGCACAAAAACGCGAGCGTAACCCTAAGGATAAGTCTTTTCATCATGCTGTCTCCTTTGTACTCCCTACCTTCTGCTTACGCTGAGGGTATACTGCCTGCGGTTAGCCAGGTCGCTGTCCAGAGTACTTGCCTGGATATAATAAGTTCCGGAATTGAGCCGGATGTTGATATGGGCGTCATAGCCTCCCCCGCTGTCGTCGTCTTCGGCTATCAGGGTTCCGTTGCTGTCGTAGAGTCTCAGGTACGTATCCAGGGACTTCACCGCCGCCGCACTGCGTATATCGTAGGTTCCGGCCTCGCCAACCTCAAACCGCGCCCAGTCGATATCCGCGTCATTGGTAAAGGTGCGGATCTGGGAACCGGAGATATACGACGCCTCAGAGCGGGTGTCGTCGTTTTCAAAGGGATCCGGCGGGATGGGTTCCCGGGTCGCGTTTACCCCCAGGGTATACTGCCTGCGGTTTCCCAAAGGCCCGCTGCTGTAACAATGGACCCTGATAAAATAGGTTTCGGGATTAAGCCAAATAACGATAGCATCGTCTTCCCCGTCCCCGCCGCTGTCGTTTTCGGTGATCGAATTCCCGTTACGGTCAAAGAGTCCCAGATAACTGTCCAGGGACCCCGATACGGCGGCGCGTATATCATAGTACCCGGCCTGGGTAATCCGGAGCCGCGCCCAGTCGTAATCCGCGGCATTGGTAAAGGTGCGGTTTTGGGAGCTTCCTACCTGGATATCCTTCGCCGCGGATTGGGTATCGTCGTTTTCAAAACGATCCGGCGGTACGGCATCCTGCATATTGGCGTTGAGAACATACTGCCCAACTCCGCTGTTATCGTAGTGTTCCACCCGCAGGTACACCGTGCCCGGATTCACTACCATCTGTATGCAGGCGTTAGGGCCGGGACCGTTATCGTCATCCTCCGCGAGGAGGGTTCCCCGGCTGTCGTACAGGTACAGTTTTGTATCCATGCCTCCCTCGGTATAAGCGGCAAACTCCCTTCCTCCCGGCGGAATGACCGCCCGGTACCAGTCCGTATCACCCGAGGGGGCAATGGTGGCGGACACCGCGGTTCCCAGGCTTATAGCCGTGGCCGCGGTCATGGAATTATTCGGCTCGGCCGTATCCGTGCCGGTAACCACATGAAACTGAAAGGGCCCGGTTACGTCGGAGCTGTAACCCCGTACCTTCACAAGGCAGGTCTGGCCCCGCTCAAAATAATAGGCCGCCTTGGCGTTCCTGCCCTCGCCGCCGTCGTCATTCTCGTCGAGGAGGGACAGGGAAGAATCGAACAATTCCATATACGTGTCGATATCCCCGCTGGTTTCCATGACTAATAGGGCCTCGGCGGGAGCGGTAACCCGGAACCAGTCTTCGCCGTGATCGGATCTGAGGTTTCGGGCAATCCAGGGGCCGTTGGGGGCTGCCGTAATAGGAGAAGCGGAGGTGCCCTGCCCCTGGATAACAACGGGAACCTCAAGGGCCGCCGTCCTGGTATTGCCCGACAGGCTCTGTACCAGGGTTTCAACGAATTCGGGCATTTTGGCCCTGGCTTCGTTCATCCTGGTAAGTTCCACATCGGAATACGCGACGACCTGCGCCGTGCGTATGTCAATCATTCTGGCGGTTATTATGATGAGGCCGTCCATGGTGTCAATCTCGCCGCGGATTACAAAATCGGCATTGGTCGCTTCGCCCAGGGCGGCGGTTCTTTCTTTGTCGGCCCAATCACTGGCCTGAAATTTCATCTCTTCGAGAATTTTGTCAAAGCTGGCTCTGTCAACGACCCGGACTATGCCGTTGACCGACAATCTTCCAATAACAAGATTGGTTATTGTTTGCGCGCTCTCAGCGGAAATACCGCGCTTGTTCCCAAAGGCGGCGACCGCCACGGCCTTTTGCTGCGCGAAACAGACGCCGCACAAGAGCGCAAGCGCAAAACCAAAAATAATCTTTTTCACCACGCTATCCCCCTTACTTAAACATCGATAAGCCCTGGGCAATAAAAACCTCAAATTTTTCCGACCGCCTTACGGCGGGTCAAGCCTTGCCTTCAGGGCAGGGAGGTTCATTTAATTCTATACCATTCCCGTCTATGCCCTTTTCAATTGCAAACAAAAACCTGTTCGCATACATCTTTGCACAACCTTTAGACTTTATGTAAAAGGAAAGAAAACAACAAGAATACTCCGGGAATACTTTTTTGAAAAATGCTTGTCTGAAAATATCTTCCTATAAATATAGGCAATATGATATTGGCAATCAAACTAAGAAGAAAAACAATGCAAAAAATAAAAAAAGTTGTATCTGCGCATTGAAACACTTCGCTCCAATAATAAAATCTATAGACCTTTTCCTTCGGCGCTTTTTCTCTTATTTTATTGGCATATAACCACATATCTTTTGCCGGGCGTTTACTATTTTGTATCCAGGAATAATTTGCTCGATATTGTTTACCCATTATTTTACTTGCCAATGTATTATTCTTAATGGGTTTCTTGTACTTCTTTGCTACATTATCTAAACATTCTTCTACAACTGTACCATCTCTGAATAGATAGAAGAATATTCGCTGTAATATTCCTGGATATTTTTTACCGGATAATCTTCCAGCTTGAGACTTTTTATGTATTTTTATGTAATACTCAAATCCCAAATATCTTATTCCCTGAATAAAAAAGCCGATAATAAACGAAACGACTCCTAACGGTATTTTAGAAATGATGGCATCAAGGTATCCCTTGGTTCCTGTGTCAATATTTATTAGACCGCCATATATGGTTTCAAAGCCAAAGACAGCCGTAAAAGCAAATATTAGACCAGAAAAAACAGTTGCAAGATTTAAACCCGAGTATAGCCGGTTTTCACCATACATAAAATAACCCCTCTCTGATTTGCAAAATTATCAGAAAAATGGCGCTAACGCCCCACATATAGACGAATCCATTCGCCCATACCCTGTCCCAACGGAATACTGCCTGTCTATAGTCCGCCTTACGGCGGAAAAGGGTTAAAGGGCTAAAGGGTTAAAAAGCCCGGACGGCCCGAACCGAGCTTACATCACCCTTGGTGTAGTTGAACTGGTTGCCTTTGCTGAAACCCTGTAGCCACGCCTCCCTACTATTGGCCTCCGACGAGGACCAGTAGTAGTTAGTAAATCCCCCCAGGCCCTTCGCTTTTAGATTCTTATACATCAAATCCAATTCATCTTTGCTCGGCAAAAACCAATCCTGACAACCGCCGGTATTCAAGGCCCTGCACCGTTGCGCCGCCGTACCGCCCCGGCCTGCCAAAATCTCTGTGTTTCTTTTACCGGTTCCTATCCCGGTATTCGTACCGGAAACACTAGTCCTAGCCAAACCCCACACAGCACTAAACTCCGCGCTTGCGGGCGCTGCTTCCAGGTAACGCCAGCCATCGCTGTTATTACCCTTGTCATAAAACACCAGGCCCCCGCCAGGGCCGATATCACCAATCCCGATGATGGTTTTAGCTGTTACCATCTGCCCTTTACCGCCTTCCACCGGCCCTTCCTGGGAGCTTACCCAAAAATAATAATCCGTTAGCGGCCTTAGATTAGTTACCCGGTAACTCGTTCCCGCCGTGGTCCCCGCAAAACTTGCGCCAGCCGGATTATTTGAGGCGCCGTAATAGATCCGGTAACTTAGGCCCTGCCCCGCCGGGTTCCAGTTCAGTTCTATTCCAGTGCCGCTTATGGTTCCCACCCTTACATTCTGCGGGGGAGTCGGAGGAGTGGTTTTAGCCGTTACCACCTGTCCCTTATCCCCTTCCAAAGGCCCTTCCTGGGAACTTACCCAGAAATAGTAATCCGTTGACGACCTTAGACTGCTTACCCGGTAATTGGTTCCCGTTGTGGTCCCCGCAAAACTTGCGCCGACCGGATTGTCCGATGTGCCGGAATAAATCCGGTAACTTAGGCCCTGTCCAGCCGGGTTCCAGTTCAGTTCTATTCCAGTGCCGCTTATGGTTCCCACCCTTACATTCGAAGGCGGTGGTGGAGGCGCAAACGCCTCTTTCGCTATGCCGCGGCTGGTGATGGTCACATTCCGGCTTATTTCCCCCCCGTTCCCAAATACCATGCGGATCCGGTAGGTCCCCGGCCTCTCTATGGGTATCGTATAGCTGTCATTATCCCAAAGCGTGGTCACTTCCTCATCCTGAAAATAAAGCGTCCCTCCAAAAACGGTGCTTACCTCTATCCCGATACCCACGGCGCTTGCCCCGCTCCTGGGCCTTTGCGAGGCTGCCTGCGCGCCGGTCCCGCTCGTTATCCTTTGGGTAATCGTGGTGATAAAATCGCCCATCTTTATCGCCGCTTCCTCAATGGCGTTCAGGTACATCGGCGCGCCCCCCATTATTTCCAGGGTATTAACGTCCAGCAGTGAAGCGGTTACTACAACAACCGCGCCGAGTTTTTGTACCTGGCCGCGCACCACCCAATCGGCGTTGGCGGCTTTCCCCAGGCTTGCGGTTTTTTCGTCGCTGGACAGGTCGCTCATCTGGAATTTGTTTTCGCTCATTACGGCCATGATGTTCCCCCGGGTATACACCCGTACCACATTTTTCGCCTGTAACTCGAGCCCGAATATTTCCGCGATTGTTTCCGCATCGCTTGCCGCGTTCCCGCTGGTGGCGGTAAAAGGCGCCACCGCGACCCGCGCCTGTTGGGCGAAACACACGCCGCACAAAAGCGCAAGCGTAAAACCAAAAATAATCTTTTTCACCATGCTATCCTCCTTACCGTCTTTGCTTAAAACGACCCTTGCGTCACGGCGATAACTCGACCGGTCACAATATCTACCGCTTGTAATGTAAGCATCTGCGATGTCCCGTTTTCAGAAATAGCGCCGGTTATGACAATCTCCGCGCCTAAAATTTTACCAATGTGAAATTTCGACTTGTCGTCAACATTATCGGACATCTGAAAATTCTGTTCACGCCGTAAGAGATCGAGAGTTTTCCTGTCCAAAACCCTGAATTTGCCTGAATCAACAAGCTGGAATTCCAGCGCGTCAATTACATCCTGTGCCATATCGGGATCTTGTGAATCAACGCTAAATACGACAACGGTTTTATCGTGCGGCAAACTGTTTATCAAAGAACGGGAGGCTCTATTAACCACGTTCTTGAGTCCGCTTGTCAGCCTTTGTATCATCGCCGTAATCGGGGCGTCCATTTTCTCAAAGGCTTCCTCAATGCTGTCCATTTGCATGGGAGCGCCGCCCATCGTTTCATTGGTGTTAAGATCTATCAGTGTGGCGGTTATGACAAAGGTTCTCCCCAGTTTGGTAACCACGCCATAAACAACCCAATCGGCGTTAAGCCCTTTTTTTAATTGCGCGGTTTTTTCATCGCTGGCAAAGTCGCTCATTTGGTAGATGTGTTCCTGCTTTATCACATTGTCAATGACGTTCCGCCCCACGGTCCGCAGCGCTCCTGTGGCTTGGAGTTTTATATTAAAAACCTCGGTAACCGTATTGGCGTCATCGGGGGATGTCCCGCTTCTCGCCTCAAAGGGGAAAACAGCGACCACTACCTGCTGGGCGAAGCAGAGGCCGCACAAAAGCGCGAATATACAAACAAACACTGTCTTTTTCACCACACTATCCCCCTTATTTCCCTGGTAAATTCCCCGCCGTCTTTGCAGCCTAACGTCTCCGTTTCTGCGCATTTTCCAGGCCCTGTTTTGCCCGGGCATGATTGGGATCAATTCTAAGCGCCTGGGTGTAGTCCTCTATAGCTTTCTCATAATCACCCTTGTTTTCATACGCAGTACCACGATACTCGTAGACATCGGCATTATCAGAATAATTTCTAAGCTCTTGAGTATAGTCCGCTATGGCTTTGGCATAATCGCCCATTAATTCATATATAAAAGCACGCATTATATAGGCTAAAGGATGGTTGGGTACAATTCTAATTGCCTGGGTGTAGTCCGCTATGGCTTTGGTATAATCGCCCTCGCCCTTGTCCCTGTCACGATACGCAGAGGCACGCCAGTAATAGGCCGAGGCATAATCGGGATAAATTCCGATTGCTTGGGTAAAGTCCGCTATGGCCCGGTCATAATCGCCCTTTTTACTATACGCATTACCACGATTGTAATAGGCATCGCCATCATTGGGATCAATTCTAATTGCCTGGTTACAGTCCGCTATACCCCGGTCATTATCGCCTTTGTTAACATAGACACGACCACGCCAGGCATAAGCCTTACCATAATTTTGATCTATCCTGATCGCCTCGTTAAATTCAGCTAAAGCCATATCAAGATCATTTCTGTCAAAAAAGGTTATTCCCCTTTCCAGATGAGAAACAGCTTCTTTATTGGGCCCCGCAGGTGCCGCGGCGACCCTTCCGCTCCCGCCTGTCAGCCTTTGTATCATCTCCGTAATCGGCGCGTCCATTTTCTCAAAGGCTTCCTCAATACTGTCCATCTGCATGGGAGCGCCGCCCATGGTTTCGTTGGTATT
>JAISQR010000090.1 GCA_031274035.1 Treponema sp.
GGGCCACCCGGACCCTTTATACGGAACTTGCCGCCGCCGGGGCGGAGCTTGTCATCGGGACCCATCCCCATGTGGAACAGGGCTTTGAGTGGCTGGGAAATACCCCGGTGTTCTGGTCATTGGGGGATTATGTCTTTAACGAGATGGACGACACCCCCGGGGGAGACAAGGGAATTTGTATCGTGGTAAGTTTTTTGATGCCCTGGATGGGAAAGAGCGGGGTTTCCCTGGTATATCTGGAAGTCTATCCTGTTTTTATGAACGGACGGCGGACCGTAATTTCCCCGGAAGAGCAGCTTGAGCGCTTTTACAGGCTTACCAAAGAATTGGCGGAATAAAATGCTGCAAAATAGGCAAAAACATTGGTAAGCGGGTAGCGAAGACAGTGTAAATTAACCTGATGTGTATTTATCCACTATTTGTTCGTATGTCAGATGATTTGTTACATATTCGTTTTGTAACTGTGCCCCCGTGACGCGCATTTCATTTTGCAGTTTTTTTGTACAGTCTTTTGCGTAAAATACGCGGATAAATTTACGGAAAGATTCATCGGTGATATGCCCGATCTCTATGTCAAGATCAATCCGCCCCGGACGTAGCAATGCGGGATCGATATTTTCTTTATGGTTTGTGGACATTATCAACACTCTGCCGTCTTTTGCCGTAATGCCGTCAATGGAATTTAATATCGCCGATATAGATTCGGCTTTTATCTCAAAGTCCTGATTTCCCTGTGTTATTTTCTGCCAGAAATCATTACCGCTTTTTTCCTTTCGCTTTTGCGCCGATTTAGCGGAATCAATGTCTTCAATCACCAAAATAGCGTCTTCGTAAGCCGATGAGAATGCTTCGCCTATCTCGGCAATCCGATCAACCGGCAGAACATAAAGCGGCTTATTAAAATAAGAAGCAATCGCTTTGATTGTTGATGTCTTCCCCGTTCCCGGGGGACCCGATAACAGTATGCCGTATCTATACGGAATCCCATGATCGGTATACCATTGCCGTGAATTGTAAAATTTCTCGAGATTATGCAATATGGCATCAATGGTTTTTTGATCTACAAATATTGAATTGAAAGACCTTAATGGAATATCGCCGGTAAAAAACCACTTATGATTACCAAATACCGACACGGATATTCTATTTTTTGCCGAATAACCCCGCCTTTTTTCAACATCAATAATAAAGTCATTTACAATGTTTACATCCCTGCCGAACCATGTAACAGAAAGATTCATTCTTTCGGACTCAACATACATACTTTGATTATTGTCGATGGACAATGAAATTAAGACATGTTTATTGTTCATTTTAATAAGATGCGTTCCCGGCCCGACTCCTTTACCAATATGATCGGAATGATTGTATTGCCCGGATAAAAGTTTGATTATTCGAAGTTGACTGTAAATGCCCTGATCGGAAAATAATTGCATTAACGTATAAAATCCCCAATTGCTCGAACTTAAAACAATGGTTGTCGTGATATGTTTCCAGATAAACCTGCCTATCCCGATTGGAATTTGTTTCAATGCCGTGGAAAACAACCCGACTGCGAACATTGAAATTACTGTTATCAGAATAGTATTTAAAGAATATTGGTCCTGCGTCACAATGCTATCAACCATAGGAATACAAAAGCGCGTCTAAAATCGTCTTCTGTTCAAATGAGCAAAAATCATCGGCACCTTTTATGCCATCCTTGACAATGTCAACACGCGCCCGGCACGCGCCACCACAGATGTTTCTATATACACATTTTTTACACTTCGGAATGGTGTCGACATTGACCGTCCGCAATTCATTCAGGACGGCGGAATTCTTGTATATATCGGATATGCGTTCCGTGTTCAAATTACCGCATTTATACTGTTCAAAATGAAGCATGTGGCAGGGGAATACGTTACCTTCTGAGTCAATGCTCAGTTCTTCGTGGGCCATAGCGCAGCGTTTACAGGGTCTATTCCTGAATGTATGTATGGTATCATGATATTGATGTAATAATGAAAACATTCCCCGCTCTGTTAAAGAGTTGTAATACTGAAGTCCTGAAATGGACAAGTCTTCGTTGTTCCGCGCCCTGCCTATATCCCGGTAAAGCGGCTGGAACTGCACCTGATTATTAAAACGTTCTGCAAATGAATCAAGATCGCGGCATGTTTTTGAGGTAACGGTTGCCATTATTTGAACGTCGCATTTTCGCGTGGACAAAAGCGTAAACGCGTTTCTGGCTTTTTCTAAAACAGCTTCTCCCCGCAGTTCTTTTGAGATGGTTTCATCATCGGTATCAAGACTGATTTTTACCATGTCAAAAAGGCCGGTGATTTTATCCGCTGTTTCTTCCGTGTTGATGTACGTTCCATTGGTTAAAAGCAGACACTCGCAGCCGCGTTCTTTGATATAGGAGGCAAGGTCAAGCGCGCAGGGAACCGTTAAGGGCTCGCCGCCCGTAAAGTTAAAAACCGGTTTACCGGCAAAATCAATAATGTCGGAAATATAGTTTTTCCACGTTTCAAAATCAGCATTATCATGTTTTTTACGTTCTGTCGCGTAACAATATACACACTTTAGATTGCATGAATCGGTAAGCGTAAGGTATATTTGTTTTGGTACGCTAATACCTGGACTGTTGCCGCAATCATTTTTACTTTGATTGTGCTTGAATATTTTTGACTCTGAGAGTAGCGATTTTATCTGGGAATCGAGAGTTTCTTTTTCATCGCTGTAAAAACACTTGATATGTTCGTAGATAACAGATTCATCGTTCTCGCCATCAATCAAGTCGAGAATAGGCTTGTATTTTTCGTTGATGGTTATCCAGTCGGGCACCTCAGGATTGAGATAGAGAATTCGCGGGCTTGCCGAGTAAATAAAAATGTCATCTACGAACACCGGTGTCATCTTGTTTTCTCCGATGGATATGGCGGACTGTTGTCCTCCTGTTTTTACTTGTGAAAGTACAGAAGAAAGCTCAAATAAGCTTTCTTCTGTGAATCGTTTACAGTAAATATTCAACTGCCGCTACAACTGGAACCGTAACTGCATACACCGCCGCCGCCGCCGCAGCTGGAACCATAACTGCATTTGCCACCACCGCCACTACAACTGGAACCGTAACTGCATTCACCGCCGCCGCCGCCGCAACTGGAACCATAACAGCATTTGCCACCGCCGCCACTACAACTGGAACCGTAACTGCATTCACCGCCGCCACCGCCGCAGCTGGAACCATAACTGCATGCACCGCTAGCATTGGCACCTCCTAATGGATTCGAGATGCCCGGCGCGGAATTTCCCAAAATTCCTATACCCATACCATATCCTTAACGTTTAAAGCCCGCGCGGCTTTTGTTTCCCGTCCCGCATACGCGGGCGTATGACAAGCGGATACCAATGGTATCCGCGCTGCCACGGCATACCCCTATAAAAGCAGGCTATTCTTTGCTGGATACAAGTAATAATACATCTTTCCCCAATGGTGGATCTAGTTCAGTCTTATCAATCAATAATCCAAAAGGTATCTCTGGCTTGTCGTCAGATAAAAACCGGTAAAAATGTTTCTTGATATTTTCTGTAAATAAAATAGGATGACTTCTCCCAGAATCAATACAATTTAAATTTGCTGGGAAAGGCATATTTAAGCTAACTTCATGAAAACAGGTGTTTTTTTTGATTTTTAAGTTTTCGATTTCCTTTACTTTAATTAACTTCATAGTATCTCCTTCGCGGCCCTCAATTTCCCTCACCATGGCCCTTTACCTTCAATGAGATTCACCACTTTCCAGTCGGCATTTACACTTCCGTAAACACCGTAGGAGTTGGCAATTCTATCCTGCATACCGATGAAATCAAACTTTATTTTATCGGGATTGTAATCTACACCTTCGTCATCAAGCCATGTAATATCCCAATGATCGCCATCCAAGTAGTTGCGGGCATGATTTACCACTCCGTTTTGACAGATGATGTATTTTACATCAGGATATTCCTCCTTTACGATAAGATAAAACAGTTGAGCATATCCGGCGCATACTAATCTTCTATCTGTTATACACTTTCTTAATCCCTCCCAATTTACAAATATAATCTGGGGGTTACTCTTATAATACCATGGATTTGACGAACTGGTATAAGTTTTATCAAAATCAAAATAGTTCATTAAAATGAGCCCCACTTCTTCCGGTTCGTATTGCGCAAACTGATGGCACCAGTTTAAAACAAAAGCCCTGTCATCAAGCATTTTAGGAAGCGGCGCCAGGGAAGTGTCCCGCAGCCAGCTCTCCCATTCCGCTTTGTTTTTTGTAAGGGCTTGTTCACTACCATAAGACAATGGATACATAAGCTCGCCCTTTACAAGCTTTGGTTCAGGCATCGGCACTTCAAACACTTTCGCATCGGTTTCATCGTCAACCACTGTTGGCAGTACATTCATCGGGTTGGCAGGATCCTCCTCGGGGGGGAGGATCCTGCCTTCCGGACTGCGGGAACATCTGGCAAGGGAAAAACAAAGACAGAGAGCGCACAACAAAACCAGCGGTCTGCTCATCCAACCCTCCATGTTAAGAAAAAATATCCGATAGCACACCGCCAAAATATCCGTTTCTTAATCTTGGCTTATTGACGGGAGTTCCGGCCTGTTTCGCTGGCAAACCCTGTTTATCGGCTTTAGTAACTGGTTTTTTACCTTCGGCATCCAAGCCTAATGATTTGGGATCGATGGCGCCTATAGGATCTCCCTTCAGATTGTAAATCCAGGACCGATCGACAAACCCAAGCGCTTTGCCACCAAAGGCATAGATAACACCGCCCTCTAGATAGCCCACAGGTTTTCCGTTAGAACAGAGGTAAAAAACAGAATTGTCTTCATATACATGTCCGATTCCATTGTAGGAGTAGTAGATTTGTCCTGGGTTGTTTGGCCTGGGCGGAGGCGGAGGAAGAGGCGGCGGAGTCGCGTTTAACAATGTAAGTTCAGCAAAAAACGCTCCCAGTAAAAGTTTTTGGAAGGGAAAGGTGATTTTTCGATTGTCCGGAGAAAGGATATACGGGCGAGAAAAACTGCCGCCGTTAGTATACACGGTACCCTGCAAAAATTGAAAACCAATTAATGTATCGGACACACGATACTTGAATGCCCTTCTATTTGTAAGAAGAGTTCCATTATAATCCATTACTTCGCCGGTGCCATCATTGTAAAATGTATAAAACTGCCGGCCCCTCACACTTTCCAATGAACCATATGATTTTGATACTATCGCATCATTTGACACCCACGAACCAACAAACGATGCCGCAATTTGGCTCGCTTCCGGTAATGAAGTAAACGAGGGAGTCGAGATGCATCCAATCATTGCAAAAGCCATTAATCCCGCCACACAAAAAACTAAATTTTTCTTCATTAATACGTTCCTCCTTTAACGATCCGCTCAACCATAGATATTCCTTTAAAGAATAGTATATTCCTATTAGATTTTTGTCAATACGGAAAGTTTGTAATTAAATAAAGGAGGTTCTAGGGGATATGGGGGCATGGACGGACAGGCTGTAAAGGCCATTTTAGGAAAAAACATCAAATTTTTACGCTCCCGCAGAGTCTTTACACAGGCTGTTTTAGCCGAAAAAGCGGGCATTTCTGTTATTTTTCTAAGCAGTATTGAGAGGGGGTCAAAATACCCCAAGTCGGACGTACTGGCGCGATTGGCAAAAGCCCTTAAAGTGGAGGTTTTTGAGCTTTTCAAGGGCGATCTGGTACCTTCGGACAGCAAGAAACTGATCTCCTGCCTCTCCAAAGACATCACTGCCAAGGTAAATGCGGCGTTAGAAGATATTTTCAAGCAGTATTTGAGTTAGTGCCGCAAGCAAGTGGCCGCCTCTTTCCAATCCACCGGGATACTACATAGAGTAAAAGCGCCAGGGCATGGGGAAGTCCCAGCATCACCGTGGCGGGAAGGCCCCCCAAACCCTGGAGGCTTTGGCTTACCCGTTCCGCCAGGGCAAATACCAGGGCGGCGATAAAGACCCCGCCCACCCTGCGGAAACCCAGGTATACCGCCGCCAGGCTGATCCACCCCCGGCCCGCAACGCCCCCCGGAGTATAGGCCCCCACCTGAAAGCACAGCAGCGCTCCGGCGGCGGCGGCGAGGAAAGCTGCGGCCGCCCAGGATTGTTCCCAATACAATCCGGGACGTATTCCCCGTTCCTTGACCGCCTCCGCAGAAAGCCCCGAAGCCCGGAGCCGGGCACCCCAGGGGGTATATCCCAGGAAGAAGGCGGCGGCGATAACGGTAATCCAGGAAAAGTATACGGCGGGGGAGCGGCCGGAAACAAGGGGACCCAATCCGGGAAGATTTTCCACCAGGGGGATATGGATACGGCCGGGGATGGTAAAGCCGGGGTTTCGTAAAACTCCCTTGGTGCCGAATATCAGCGCCGAAAGGGTATTGGTAACGCCCCCGGCGGCGATGTTAACCGCAAGGGCGGCAATGTAGGGATTGGCATGGGTTTTCCGTACCCCCCGGGCCAGAGCCCAGCCGGCCAGTCCCGCGGCGGCGGCGGCGGCGGTAATTCCGCACAACGGTGAGCCGGTCCAGCCGGCGATGAGCCACCCAAAGAAAGCCCCGGCGCTCATGAACCCTTCCACAAAAATTCCCAGCACCCCCGCCAGTTCGGTAAGGAGGGCCCCCGTGGAAGCCAGAATCAGGGGAGAGGCGGTACTGAAGAGCCGGTCAAGAAAATCCATCACAGCTTCTCCCCGGAAAGATAACGGCTTCCAAAGGGCAGGGCCGCCAAAAGCAGAACCGCCGCCTGGATAAACGCCGCGGTCTCAAAACCAAAACCCGCCTGGAGCATCGCCGCATTGGAACCGGCGGTAACGGCATTAAAGAAAAACACCACCGGCAAAAGAAGCAGCGGCTCGTTCCCCGCGATCAGGGCCATGGCAACGGCATTCCAGCCCAAGCCGCCGGAAAAACCCTGGTAGCACATGCCGTAGGTTCCCGCCACGGCGAAAAACCCCGTAAGCCCCGCCAGGCCGCCGGAAAGGGCCATGGCGGGAACAAAGCGCCGTTCCGCGCTGATGCCGCTGAACCGGGCCAGATCCGGCGCGGCCCCGGAAATCCGGAAGCGGTAGCCTATGGCGGTTCCGTGGAGCAGGAACTGCAAAAAGAAGGCCAGGGCCAGGGCAATGAGGATCGAAACCGAAAGCGTCGAGGGGGAAAGGAGCTTGGGCAAAAGCCGGGCGGGGGAAATCTTTTCCGTAGCCAGCAGGTTTCCTTCGGGATTGCGGAGGATTCCGGAGATCACATAATCCCCCAGGGGAATAAGGGCGGCGGAACCCAGAAAGGAGGTAATCAGTTCGCTTGCGCCGATACGTTTCCGCAGCAGGCCGGATACGCCCCCCATTAACCCGCCGGTTCCCGCCGCCGCCGCCGCCGCCAGGATCAGCACCAGAAAAGAAGGCAGACCCGTCCGGCAGAGGAGCACCGCCGCGGCGGCGCATCCCCCCAGATAAATTTGCCCCTCTCCTCCCAGGTTAAAGCAGCCGGCCCGGAAGGCCAGAGCCGCCCCCAGGGACACCGTAAGGAGCAGGGCCATACTGTCCAGGGTATTTCCCAAAAACCAGGAATTGGACCAGGGACCGATAAAAAAAGCGGCCAGGGTTTTTACGGGGGTATCCGATCCAGCGAGGATAAAGATCAGGGGAATAAGAAGGGCCGCCCCCAGGGGAATGAGGACGCCGAAGGCCCGATCCCGGTAGGGGGAAGAGCGGGCCTTCATCCCTGTCCCACCATGGCCGCCCTGA
>JAISQR010000109.1 GCA_031274035.1 Treponema sp.
GCCTGAAGGCCGGATGAACAAAGCCGGTTAACTGTCAGCGCTGTCGACTCAACTGACATACCGGCTTTGAGCGCGGCAAGTCTTGCAAGAAACGCATCTTCCGCGGCAGTACCCACACAGCCCATAACCGCTTCGTTAACTTTATCAGATGAGAGTCCCGCACGTTGAATAACTTCTTTAATAACAATTGCGCCAAGATCCGACGCCGAAAAACTCTTCAAGGAACCGTCAAATTTACCTACCGCTGTTCTGCACGCGGAAACTATTACAATGTTTTGCATTTTGGCACCCCTTAATCAGCGGACTTGTCCCTTTTATATGCTCTTGCGGCGGGATTGAATAAATTTTTCAAGACCAACCGCTCCCAGAAGCGCAAGCCCTTTAACCACCCATTGTACATACTCCTGTACATTGAGCAGAATCATACCGTTAGAAAGTATGCCCATAATTAAAACTCCGACGATAACCAACTGTATCTTGCCGGCGCCTCCATTTATACTTACGCCGCCCAAGACAACAGCGGTTATAACGTCCATCTCGTAACCGTCCCCGATCTTCGGCTGCCCGGAATTAATACGCGCCAGCAGCACAACGCCGGCAAAACCGGAAAGCATACTACAGAGGGTATAGACCATATACCGTATCTTCTTAACATTAATACCGCTTAGCCTGGTGGCTTCCTCATTGCCTCCTGTCCCGTAGATGTATCGTCCGAACTTGGTCTTTTCAAGCAGGACTGCGCCCGCTATAAACATCATAAGCATAATAAAAACGGGAACCGGGAATCCCGCTATCTGGCCCTTGCCAAGTACCGCGATCTTATTGCCAAAACCGAAAACCGGCAGTCCCCCTGTAATTATATACGCAACACCCCGCAGGGAACTCATAGTAGCAAGCGTAGTTATGAGCGGCGGCAGCTGGATCCGGTTGATCCAGAATGCGTTAAACAAACCGCAGAGGGCTGATATTATAAGTACAATAAGAAACGCCAGAACAAGATTGATATTTGCAAGCATCAGCTTTGCGGCTACAACAGCGGCGATACCTGCCACCGAACCGACTGAAAGGTCAATGCCGCCTGTAATAAACACCATCGTCATACCTACCGACATGATGCCGATAGTTGCAACTTGCCGTAGAATGTTCAGGATATTGGTATAAGTAAGGAACCTTGAATTTGCCATAGTAAAAAAGATGACAATTAATATTAACACAAATACTATAGCGTACTGTGTCACAATCAATTTTAACTGTAGTTTTCCGTTCTTTATAGCCATAAATTACTCTCCTGACGCAAGCCGTAATACGGTCTCCTGACTAAATTCTTCCCGGTTAAGGTCCTTTTGAACCTTCCCCTCGTGCATCACGATCAGACGATCGGACATTTCAAGCAGTTCAATCATCTCTGAAGAGATCATGATAATACTCTTTCCTTCCTGTACCAATTTACGCATTATTTGATATATCTCCTGCTTTGCGCCGACATCAATCCCTCTTGTCGGTTCGTCAAAAATAAGGATTTCACTATCGGTGGCGAGCCATTTTGCAAGGATCACTTTCTGCTGATTGCCCCCTGAAAGGTTAATCACCGGCTGTTTTATTGAAGGGGCTTTTATCCGCAGTTCCCGCTGGTAAACCTCACAAAGCGCCACTTCCTTCTGCTGCTGTATAAACGAGAATCTGCTCAATCGGTTCAGTATTGGCAGGGTGATGCTGTACTGTATGGGCATTCTTAAAATCAACCCGTATTTTTTTCTATCCTCTGAAAGGAGGCCGAGGCCGTTTGCAATGGCATCCTGAGGGGAACGAATATGTATAGGTTTTCCATGAAGCAAAACTTCACCGGACAGAAGAGGGCTCGCCCCGAAAAGAGCCATGACCGTTTCCGTTCTGCCCGCGCCGACCAGCCCGCCCATGCCCAATATCTCCCCCCGGTGCAACGAAAAGGATACGTCTTTAAGGAGGGAAGTCCGGAAATTTCTGAGTTCGAGAACCACCTCATCAGTGTACTGAGGAACGTATGAGGAGGAACTGTTTAGCTCCCTGCCGACCATTTTTTGGATCAGATCAGTTTTATTGGTTTCTGATACGTTCATAGTACTGATCCATTCTCCGTCCCGTAAAACGGTGATCCGGTCACATATTTCAAATATTTCTTCCAGCCTGTGGGATATATATATAATGGTGACCCCGGATGCCTTAAGCGATTTTATCACCCGGAAGAGCATGCCTATCTCTTTTTCCGTCAGAGGCGCCGTTGGTTCATCCATGATCAATATTGAACATTTTTTGGAAATAGTTTTAGCAATCTCGACGATCTGTTGATATGCGACCCCAAGATCCATAATGCGCATATTAGGCGGAATATCCACACCCATATCTTTACAGATCTTCTCCGTCTGCCGTTCCATTTCCTGTTTACTGAGGAAAATACCCCGGGTCTGTTCCCGGCCAAAAAAGATATTATCCGCGACGGTAAGCGAAGGAATCAGATTGAATTCCTGATATATCGCCGAAATCCCCTGGGAAATAATGTATTGCGGATCACCCTGCCGGAGTTCTTCGCCGTTCAGCAGAATTCTCCCGGAATCCGGGCTGAGGGCCCCGGTAATAGTTTTAATCAGCGTGGATTTTCCGGCGCCATTTTCCCCGCAGAGCGCGTGGACTTCACCCTTTTCAAACGCAACTGATATGCCTTTTAGGGCCTGTACCCCCACGAAATGCTTTGAGATTCCTTCAACGGACAATATGGTACTCACCTAATCCCCCGGGCTGTAAAATTATAGAATGTATTGAAAGAAAATAGTCCCGCAAACGGCGTTTTACAGCCGGCCGCGGGACCCGCACATAGCTTTTGTTATTACAGGTCGGTCGCCCAAACGGCTTTTATAGCGAAATATTGCGTTTCTTCCACCGGGCCGGTTGTAGCATATTGATATAATTTTTCAGCGCCGTATGCGCCGTAAAAATCCGGCTGGATATCGGCGGTTACCCGGAAATAACTGCCCGGTTCCTTCATTTTTTGTACGCCCTCGTCGGTATAATCCGCGCCGCCGATGTAGAAGTTGTCGTTTTTAATACCCATGTTCTTAACGGCCTCTAACGCGCCGATGGCGTGCTGGTCATTGACGCACGCGATTGCGTTCAAGTTGGGATGGGCCTGCAGTACGGTTTCGGTGATATTCATGGCTGTTTCCATGTTTTCCGCATACTGGCGGGCGACAATAACGGCGTTGGGGCATAACTTTTTAATGGTATCTTCCATGCCGTCACCCCGAAGTTTAACTGTTTCCACATGATCAAGGGTTATCAATAAAACTTCGGCCTTGCCGCCCAATTTTTCGTTTATCCACTTTGCGGCGTTTGTCCCGTTGGCGACCCCGTATTCATAATCGTT